>JAYEIM010000290.1:0-1805 GCA_034660095.1 Campylobacterota bacterium
AAATTTAAAACCATTTTTATTTAATAAAGTTGGCAATTTAAAATCCTCGTTTGTATTTTAAATATTATATCTAAAATATTTAAATTTTTAAGAATTGCTTGAATTTACAGTGAGACATAACGACTGAGTTGAGAAACAAGGTGGTAAAACGGTAAGATAGTTTTATCTTTTAGATTTCTTTATGCGAAACTTTAAAGCTCAAATTATCGGCAGTTTAACCTTGTTTCTCTCCAATGTTTTGTTATGTTCTTCTAATTAATAGGTATCTAATTATATAGTGTTTCTATATTCAGTTTCTAACTGTTTCATATAATTACACATATTTTTATTAAACTTTATTAGTGTCTCAAAGTCATTTTCTATTTTACATAAGTAATTATTCTCTTTATTTTGTATTTCACTAATAAAATTATCACCAAATTCTTTTTTTAAATCTTATAAAATTTCTTTACTAATAATAAACTCATTAGAACCGTGAGCAAACTTATTTCTAAGTTCATTCATTATTCTAAGTTGACGCCAGTTATCTACATTTAGTTCTTTGATATTTATATTCGTAATTTTTGTTATAGCACTTGCTATTTTTCTTATATCAGAAAATTGTTTTTCTTTTTTAGTACCAACACATAACAAATTACAGATATATTTTTTTATACCATTTTTTTTTATATTTTCAATAAAAGAAAGTTCTTTATTTAGTGTTACCACTATTTCATTCTTATTTTGAGTATATTTATAAAAGCTTTTTAAGAATTTTTCTATAACTGATACTTGCTTTACTAAAATAGACTGAATGATATAGCTAGAGATAGTATTATGTGTTTGATATTCTTCTTCTCGTGCATAGCTTAAATCTTCAAGTATCATTTCTGTTGGTAGATTTTTATTTGGATAATTATCAAAAAAATCACTTTCAAAATCATCTAAATATAATGAATTAAGATCATTGTTAAAACCTTCTTCTAATTTCACAAATTTACTGTTTAGTGATTGCTTTAAAAATTCAAGTGCATTTTCAACATATTCTAATTCTCTATTTAGGTATTCAAACATAGAAAATATTTCAATATCTAAATTTATTTCTTCTTCACTTCTCATTATCTATATACTCCATTTTATATTAGTCTAATTAGTTTCATTTTTTTATGTTTTACTTTAGTAACCGTAAGGACCCACTGGTCTAACTTTATATACATTATTTCTATTCATCATTTGTTGATTATTATAATTCATCTGATTATTCATATTTTGAATTGATTGGTTTAGTTGTTGTGATTGCTGTTGTCGGATATTACTATTATGTCGATACATTGAAAGTTGCTGATCAGTCATTCTCTCTCTATATCCCATATTTTTACCATCTGAATTAAAACAATTAATTCGTGTATCTGATAATCTACTCATTCTTCTACAGTTATCATCACCTGCCATATAATATCCACCATTATAAAAATTAGGTTGTGCTGATCTTCCACAACCTGCAAATATTAGTGTTATAACCATTGCCAATAGCGTTAATTTTAATTTATTTTTCATATTCTTCTCCCAAATTTTGATTAAACTTTTTTAAAAAGTTTTCTTCTTAAAAATGACAAATCTAAATAAAAGTTGGATTTGACTATTTCACCTATTTCTTAAAACCTTAATAAATGGTGATGTCAATTTTGCAAGTGAACATAACGACTAAGGTGAGGAACGATGTGGGTATTACGACTTAAATATTCGGTCTTTCAAGTATCTTTATGCGACACTTAAAAGCTTGGTATTTTCGCAGTGTACACTCGTTTCTCTCCTCCGATTTGTTA
>JAYEIM010000291.1:0-1804 GCA_034660095.1 Campylobacterota bacterium
TATCTGCTGTATAAGTTTGAAGCTTTATACAATTTGCCCCTATCTCTTTGGCAGCCTTTATAGTATCAAGTGCATTTTGTAAATTACCGTTATGATTTGCACTAAGTTCTGCTATTATATAAGTTCCATCTTTTACTAAGTCAAAATTTCCAATGTACATATTTTAACTTCTATTTATTAAATTATTAACTTTAATAATAGAGTCACTTTCTATTACATCTTCTGGCTCAAAACTTAAATTTAATTCACTTTCAATTGCCATAAATAGATTTATTTGACCAAGAGAATCCCAAGCTTCGATATCTCCTATTTTTGTTTCTAAAGTTACTTCTTTCCCAAAAAGTTCACTTGCTATTTGAATTATTTTTTCTTCCATTTTTAATTTCCTTTTTTTATAAATTTATTGTTATTAATTTCTACAAAACCATAATTACTGTATAATTCTTTTGTTTGAATATTTTTACTTGAAGGGATATAATTACCAATTATATCCCTAGATAGATATAGTTCATCAATTTTTTTGAATATCGCTTTTTCAACACCTCGTTTAAGTATTCTACAACTTAATAAGAGCGTGTCTATTTCTATAAAGTCTTTTTTATCATGTAATATAATAAGTCCTGTTATGCCTTCGTTTGCGAATTTATCTTTATAATTAATTGCAATTACATTATAGTTATCATTATCGATAAAACTCTTTATATCTGACGTAGTATATCTTTTTGTTGTTAAATTGAATTGATTTGTTTTTTGAGTCATTTGAGCATACCTCTCAATATTTAAATTATCATTTACCAAAAATTCTATCTCAATATTTAAACTTTTTAAAAAATCATCATAGGATATATCTCTTGAAAAATTATCACGTTTTATTTTAGCAATATATTGTTCTTGTTTTTTCAAATCCTCTTTTGTTAAACTTATTTTAGAAAAATAATCTTCAACTATATTCAAAAACCAACTATTCAATGAATAAATATTATTTGGAAATTCTGGTACACTGACATTTGGTAATATATTTTTTACATATTCTCTTTCTACAGGGTTATCATCAATAAAAACCAAGGAATTATCTCCTAAATTTAATTCTTCAAGTATCTCTTTAATATTTGAAGCTTTATCATTCCAGTTAATTTTTTTAATAATAAAATCATCTTCTTTTAATATAGAGTTACTATGATTTAGCCCTCTGATGCCATCATCATAATTATTTTTAGAACATACAGCAAGTAGTATACCTAGTTCATGTAATTTTTTTATGTTTTTTTGAAAGTCAAGATATATTTTTCCAACACCATCATTGGATAACTTTATTTCATCTTCACCTATAATACCACCCCACAATGTATTGTCCATATCTAAAACTAATACTTTCTTAGAACCATATTTATAAGTTTTAATAATATTAATAATTTCCCTAGAAATAAGTTCAAAACCAAATTTAGAATACTTAATACGTGCCATATACCAATACTTTTCATCAATAAAATTATTTTGTTTAATTAATTTTAAAAAATCTAACAGTAATACATTAGAATTTTTTCTTGAAAAACTTAATAGTTTTAGATTAATATTTAATTCATTTTCTAAACTTTTATTTAAAAATGTATCTATATATATTGGTGTATAACATACAGTATTTAAAATTACTGTTTTATTAGTTTGAACAATAAATTTATCAACAGCAGATATAACATCATCTATATTTTCATTTAATTCATTGATATCCAAAAATAATATAATAATTTCACTATCTGATTTATATAAAAATGATTTAGTTGATACTGAATCATTTTTATATAAA
>JAYEIM010000292.1:0-1801 GCA_034660095.1 Campylobacterota bacterium
ATAACTTCTCTTTTTAACTGCCCTATATCAGCTGTCATATTAATAGCTGACAATACTGAAACAATCTCATGAAGCATACCCATAGGATATGCTCCTGAACCAATAGCAGGGTCTAGTACTTTTATTTCAAGTAGGGCATTGTATATATTAGTTGCATTCTTTTTAATAAATTTATTATTATTTGTATTTTGTTTTAACACCAACTCTTTTATATCTTCAATATTATTAAAAATATTAGATAAATAATTTATAATAGACTGCTGACACATATAGTGAACAATCTCTCTAGGAGTATAAAAAGCTCCTTTATCTTTTCTATCTTCAAGTAAATCTTCAAATACTCTACCCAACATTTCAGGGTCAATAGCTATTTCACTATCGTGTGGAGTATCTTCTATAACTGTAAAGTTATAACTATCAAATAATTCTAGTACTTGCTTTAAATCATTATTAGATATAGCTAAATCTGTTTTATCATAAGTATCAGCTTCAAATAATCCACCATTTAAATATGGAATAGTATATTTATCATCACTAAGTTTTATCTTATTATTTTCTCGTTTTGTATTTAGTGCTTCAAAAAATAGATCTTCTAGTACTTCATCATAAAAGTTACAATCTTGATATTTTGAAGTATGTTTAGTAAAAAGATTTGATAAAAACTTTTTATCGTCATTTAGCCAACCCTTCTTTTGTACAAAATATAAAAATACAATACGACCTAAAAGCTTTTTGATATAAAAAGATATATCTTTTTCATTTTCCATAAACTCATAAGATTTATCATGTTGTTTTTGTTCTTCATCTGACTTATTTTTTTTACCATTTGCTACTGTTATATCTTTTACTAATTTATGATAAAGTTCTTTATATTTTGTAAAAAATTCTTTTGATATTTTTTCAACACTAAATATATCTTTTAGTTCATTTAGTGTTGGATGTTTGAAATTTTCAAGTTGAGCTAATGCTGTTTTTGTTGGTATATCAACACCTAATACATAAGTATATCTTTTTAGATTTGATACTTGTTTATTATATTTATCATCATAGCTAAATTCAATAAAAGACAACCTCCAAACATTTGGTTTGTCTGGATTATAAAAAACTGCTATTGCACCATCCAGCATTATTTCTTCTTTTGCTTTTGTTGAAAAAAGTTTATTTAAAGAACCTCTATTGTTCTCAATATCTTTATCCGTTGTAAATTCAAAAAAACCTAGCTTGTCATGATTGCCTAACTCTACATCACCAAAAAACTTATAATTCTGTTCTAATTCTATTTCAAAGCTATCGGATTCTTCTTCAAAACCATTAAATTTATCATAAATAAACTCTATAAAGTTTTCTTTTTTATAACTTGATTGTAAAAAGTTTTTAATATCCAAAATCTATCCTTTGCTTATATAAATGTTTCACTTAAAACAATATCTATATTAGTTTTTATTTGTTGTTTTTGTTTAGTTTCTTGATGAACTAAACTATATTTTTCTTGTAATTTTTCAATCTCTTTTGTTTTTTCAAAGTCCTTAAACTTTTTTGATATAGTGATAATATCTTTACTTAAATTTTGATATTTACCTAATTCAATTGTTTTGATAAATAGTTCAATTAATTCATACTCAATAATATTACTTTTCCTAAAGCCATTTAATATTGATAAAGCTTGTTTATCATTTTTATGTTTTACTTTAACTGTTGTAACTTGCTTAACTATACCTTTTAATTCTTTTTCATAAAACTCAATAGCTTTTTGTACATGGTCATAATGATAGTCTTTAATAGGTAATATACCTTTTTCTTT
>JAYEIM010000293.1:0-1794 GCA_034660095.1 Campylobacterota bacterium
GTATGTTTGTATATCAAGGCTCACTTAAAGGAGTACTTATCAGCTATCCACCATATCAAAAAATTCAAGAACTCTTAGGAAAAAAATAAATGCAAACTAAAATAACCCACCTAACATCAGCACACCCAAGATACGACACAAGAATATTTCTTAAAATGTGTAGTTCTTTAGCTATAGAAGAAGCTGTTAAATTAGATAAAGAAGAGCTACAAACTAATATTCAAAAAGTAAAAGATATTTATAATTGGGAAGAGCAAGAAAAGGTTTTGCTAAATATTTATAGAGGACTATATCATGATAGATAAAGCAAAAAAAGCCTTGAAAACAATCAGGGCGATTCTAAAATTACCAAAAGTAAAAATAAGATTTTCAAATTTTACAGATACAACAGAAAGTAAATACAAAGAAACATTTAAATATTTTACAAAATTACATAGATTAAAACTATTTAAAAACAAGACATTAAGTGTAGCCTTGATAGATTTAAATATGTACAAAAGTTTTGATGAATATTACAAATCAATAAATGGTAAAAATTCTGCTGCTTACTATTCTCGAAAGGCTTTAAAGAGAGAATACAAATTTATAGAAATAGATAGAAATGACTATATTGATGATATTTATGAGATTAATACTTCTGCCGAACAAAGACAAGGCAGAAGTATGTCAAGTGGTTATTTAGAAAAACAAAAAAGCTACAAAAATGAATTGAATTATAGATATTTTGGTGTAACTGATGTCCATGGGAAACTCTTGTCATATTGTAATGTTGGATTTTATGGAGAATTTATATTGATTGTAACATTGTTGGGTCATAAAAAATATTTAAATGATGGTATTATGTATTTAATGATGTGTGAATTAAACAAAATAGCGTTTAATGCTTACAATAAAAATGGCTATAAATATATTATGTATGATACTTTTTTTGGAGCCAGTGATGGACTTAAAAAATTTAAAGAAAAACTAGGATATAAATCATATAAGGTAGAGTGGTTATGGGGAAATTAACAACAATTAAAAATAGAATATACAGTGATTATTTTATGCCATCGAGATTAGATGAATATGAAAAAATCATAAAAGAGTTGTGTGATGCCAAGTATGAGCATATCACATTTAGAAACTATAAAAGATTATTAGATGAAAACAAACTAAATGGTAAAAAATATTTTATCAATAGGCATGATATTGATACAGATGTTAAAACATCAAAAGAGTATTTTAAAATAGAAAAAAAATACAATGTTCAAGCAAGTTATTATTTTAGGCAATCTACTTTAGATATAGAGTTTATGAAAGAGATAGAAGAGTATGGTAGTGAAGCTAGTTATCATTTTGAAGAAATAGCACAATATTGTAAGGATAATCATTTAAAAACAAAACAAGATGCAATTGATAATATGGATGATATTAAACTAATATTTGTTGATAATTTTAAAAAAATAGAGGTAAAAATGGGAACAAAAATAGAAACAGTTTGTTCTCATGGTGATTTTGTAAATAGGAAACTTCAAATAGTAAATAATGAGATAACAAATGATGCTACACTAAGAGAAAAGTTGGGCATAGAGTGTGAAACTTATGATAAAGATATAATGAATAGTTTTGATATATATGTTTCAGATAGACCGTATCCACTATTTTACTATCCAAAATCAATCTTTGAATATATTGGAAAAGAAAATACTATATGTATGCTTTCTCACCCAAGACAATGGAGAACAAATTTTTTTGCTAATACTTTTGACAATATAAAAAGAATATACGAAGGACTTAAATGGTAAAAATAAC
>JAYEIM010000294.1:0-1791 GCA_034660095.1 Campylobacterota bacterium
ATATATTTGACCCTGAACTGTTAGATAAAATAGATAATAATGAAATAGACCTAGATGAGCTAATGGAATCTGTAAAATCTCCTTTTGAAGAAGAGTGGTATGATGAGTTAGTCAAGACAGGAGATTTTGTGAGGAAAACACAAAATAAAGAAGTATTAGAAGTTTTTGACAACCATTTTAAACTAGAAAAAGGACACTTATACAATATAGTAAGAAACTATTTTATAGATACAGCACATCTCTATGAACCAAAAATTGGTCATTATTCATTTAATGATGTATTAAAGAGTTTTAAGTATTCAATTAAGGAATATTGTATTGATATACATAGATTAGAGCCTTACGAAACACCACCTTTGGAAGAACTATTAAAAAAACTATCGATTTCAACAGAAGATTATAATAAATTTATAGAACAAACGGATCAATTATTAAAATCATATACTGATGAGAGTTTAAATGATGAAGAACAAAGAAGAAAACTTTATTTCCAACTCAATGAATTTACTGATTCTTATACTACTGAAGAAAAATGGGAATATCAGTTATATGAAATACTAAATACTAATGATGATATCTTTCATAGTAAATGCAATAAATATCTTGATAAAGTAATACAAGCTATGAGAGAAGCAGAACTTAATCAAATTAGTCATGGTAGATATCTTGTGATAGAACAAGTGTTTGATACTTATAACAAAATTTCAATAGAAGAAAACAAAGAAAGAAAAAACTACTTAATAAAATCTAATTCCTCAAAAACAATTGACATAAAAGGTAAGATTTGTAATCAAAGTGATTATGTAGTAGAAATTGAAACAAAACTTAATAACTATGTAAAAGAAAAATTTGATAAATATGAGATAGAGTATAGTATTGAAAAACGCCCACCTTCAAGTCCAGAAAATTATGATGAAAATGAAAATATGATGATAGAAGAAATTAGAGGTTTTTTCTTTTATCTTATTTATGGTCCTAGTAAAATGCATATCTATTTAATACATTCTATATTGGGTTATAAATATGATGGAGCAAGAAAGATGTACTATAAACTTTTTTTAAAAGATAAGTCTACTGGAAAAGCAGACTTTTTACTTCACACTAATTGTTTTAATATTTATATAGATGATCTATATCAAAAGTCATCAACAATTAAAGAAATTGCTACTTTAATCAAAAATGAAAAAATCAAAAACGATCAAAAAAAACTTAAAAAAAACTTAAAAAAAACTTAAAAAACCGATTCCCCTTTTCAACCCCATTCGCTTTTGTATTCTTTCATTATGAATCAATAAGATGTCGACGGATGTCTAAATAATTGAGGATGATGCTACGGCATCGACCAATGATATCAACGGTCATAAAAAAAATCCTAAATAGGAATTATTATGGCAACACAAGACAAAATTAGTTTAGAAGAAGTAGATTGTGCATCAAAATACGAAGCATTATCTTTAAGCAAGAGATGGTTATCACCTGATGATCTTTTTATCATATTAGGGATTAGCAAATCAAGCCAGGCAAAGATGAGGATGGTAAGCAATAGCTCTACAATTCCTTTTAGTAAGGTGGGTAAATATATCAGGTATGACAGGCATTTAATAGATGCATGGTTAGAGCAACACCAAGTTCAAGGGGAGGTAGCATAGTATGACAAGTTTACTAAACGATTCTACTTCTATAGTAGAACCATCAGCTTCAACAACTGATGTAATTATAGCACAAAATGAGATAGAAGACAATACTATTACCAAAGCTAGAAGAACTGGTCATAGTAGTCAAAGGTGGGCT
>JAYEIM010000295.1:0-1778 GCA_034660095.1 Campylobacterota bacterium
CATAATTTTTTTGATTGTTTCGTAGTTAAACATAGATTTCGTTCCTTTAAAATTTCTATTGAAATATATTGTTGTAATGGTTAATTATAAAATTTATTAATTATATTTATGGCAGAGAAGAAGGGAAACTTAATTCTTCCACATTTTTGCCATACATTTCAACAAACCCCCAAGTTACTGGAGTGTTCATTTTAATACCTTTTATTTATCTATAATTTTTAAGTAAATTGTATTGTGAATGTGGTACGAATGTATTGACTTAAAAATTAAAATCATCATAACATATTAATACTAAAAAAATTTTAAAAGAAGGAATTGATAAAATGATAAATAGTATAAACTATAATATTTAGTTTCATTATAATTAAAGTAAATTAAACATCAAAGGATTGTTATGAGTTATATTGAAAGTAATCTTGGAAAAGATGAGAGAGTTAAATATTTTGCTGAAGTGCATTGGATAATATTTGTTTTACCAATAATGGGATTAATATTTTCATTGTTTATCTTTACCTTTGTATCTGTTACAGAAAATGAACGGGAAGTACCAAATCTTATGATACTAATAATTTCTTTAATTTATTTGATAAAAGCTCTTGTTTATAAAATGACAACAGAGTTAGCTATCACAAATAAACAAGTAATTTCAAAGCATGGATTAATTCAAAGAGATACTATGGAATTAAAATTGAATAAAGTAGAAAGTTTAACTGTATCTCAAGGTATTATTGAAAGAATTGTTGGTGCTGGAACAATTATTGTAACTGGAACTGGTGGTGGAAAAAATAAAATTAAATCAATATCTAATCCATTAGTTTTCAAAAAGAAAGTTTTAGATTTAATAGAGGATTAATATTTTTATTATATAAAATTTAATTTCAAAAAATAGATTAAGTTTTCACAAATCTATCACAATGTGATAGATTTATTATAAACCCAATTTCCTATTTTCCACTAAATTATTTTTTTCTTTAATTAAATATTATCACTAACTTATAATTAAAGTAAATTAAACATTAAAAGGATTTAAATGAATAAGTTATTTTTTAGTACATTGTTATTTGGTTTGTTATTTTCAGGTTGTGGGGTTGTTTCATCAATGTGGACAACTATGCCTGATTCAATAAATGATATAAATGTAGAAGTTGATAGGGATAATTTTAGTAATACTACAACAATTAGAACTAAAATGTATAGACAAAGTACAGATGATGGGGAAAATGGTTATGAGTTGGTATATAGAAAAAATAGTTCTGGAACTATTCAATTAGTGATGACAGATCATAATTCATATTTATATTTTCCATACAAAGCAGTAGGAGAAGATGGCTATAAATTTCAATTTATTAAAATTGCTTCTGATATAGAATTGAAATATAGACATGAAACTTTTGCTTTAAATATACCAAAATCACAATTATACAAAATGCAACAAAAAGATTATAAAATTAAAATTTATAATAAAAAGGCACCTGATGGGGTTGTTACAATTCAAAAACAATTTTCAAAAGCATTTTATATTAAACTACCAAAAGCAAAAATATTTAGAGGCAACAGTAGAATAATAAGAAATAACAAACATAATATATCTATATCTCAATTGGAAGAAGAAAAAAATAGACAAAAAGAATTAATAAGAGAATGATATTTCAAAAAATAGATTAAGTTTTCACAAATCTATCACTTTGTGGTAGATTTATTACAAACCCAATTTCCTATTTTTCATCTAATTTTATAATTTTAATTTCATTATTTATTTCATTTTAAATTTTATTTAT
>JAYEIM010000296.1:0-1777 GCA_034660095.1 Campylobacterota bacterium
ATAGTCATTGAATTTAATAGTTTTGTTTTTGATTTTATTGATTTGTTTTGAATATTTATATTCAATAAAAGATATGATTTCATAATATCTTGAAAAATCAGCAACGACATTCAAAGTTGGTTTTTTTCAAATGGTATAAAATTTATAAACTCTTTTTTACTTTTTAAAGTATAGTTATCAACAATATCTAACAAGTAAGAGATTAAACTATTTTGTATACTTCCATAGCAAGATATAAATATATTTGATTCTCTTGCATAATTTACCATTTCTGATAACATCAGTATATAACCATCAAATTTAATAGTTTTCAATATATCTATCTCATCATTTAAAATATTTTCATACTTTTGTAGTTTTCTTTTTTTATCTAGTTTTTCTTGATACATTGAACTTATATCTGGCAATAAATCAATTTTATCTTTTAGCCCTTGGAGGGCTAATTTTGATAATTGTTTCTTTTGTTTTGAGTTGTAGTTAAATTTAGTTGTCATCTAGTAAATCTATTTTTAAAATACTTTCATCACTTTCTAAAAGTGCTTTGTCATATACAAATTCAATAATTTCTTTATCAAAAACTTTTTTATTATTTAATTTATTCCAGACAATTGCTTTTTTTATACTAGTTTTATTTTTATCCCATTTATGACCATATATATTTAATATATTAAAAAATAATTCATCATTGGAGATTACAAATTTTTCAAAATCATTCACTTGTTTTGTTAGCTCTGTTTTAGACCTTAAAGATTTTAATTCAATAATATATAATTCTCCATCATCGCTAAAACCTAAAATATCATTAACAATTTTATTTTCACTATTTTGTAGTGCTAATTCAGATGTAATAAATTTTATTTTATTACCAAATGGCAAATAGTGATTATTTTTGTAAAGTGCTTCATTTATAATTCTTGCTTGTAATAATTTTTCTCCTGTTGCTCTTTTAGGTTTTTTTATTTCATCAATTCTATTGAGTCTATTTGTTAAGATATTTTCACTTTTAATACTTGAAAAACCTTTCTCTGGTGTTTCTTTATTTAATGAAATTAAAGATACAGATTTTAAATTTCCCCTGCAGTGCAATTCATTTTTTTTAAGTTCTTGCTCATATTTTATGTTCCATTTAACTGCTTTTTCAAAATATTCTAAATTAATCTCATTCATCTTTTATTCTCCATTCTCTTGTTTAACTATCTCACCAATATTTGTAATAACTTGACTACATCTATCATCATAAAGCATTATCATACCAAAATCTTTTTCATTTGTTACTTCAAACTCTGGTAAATCATTCTCTTTTAGCCATTTATGAATATATGGTATTGTATCTTTATTTTTAGCTCTAGCTGTAAATATTTTAATTTTTTCACCTTGTGATACTAAATCTTTTACAAACCCTATCATAGGTTTTATTGGTTTTCCAATATGTTCTATACCTCTCCAAATACCATCATAATATGCTAATGTACCATCTAAATCAACCCCTATCCATTCTTCAATAACTTCTTCTTTATCTTGATAAAAATCATCTTTAAATAATTGATTTAATTCATTAACTTGATAAGTTGATAATTCATTTTTATTTATATCAAAGCTTTCATTATCATCTAGTATCATTACATTATCAAAATGTTCTGTAAACTTATATTTAAATTCAGTATGAATAGGGATAAGTTTTTTAGGTTTAAGTGATGAAGCAAACTTTTGTAAAGCAGGTAAATCTGCGTGACCACTTGTGTGAGCATATACCCAATTATTATTATCTTGTAGACTT
>JAYEIM010000297.1:0-1777 GCA_034660095.1 Campylobacterota bacterium
CAGCTTATCGTTGTACCTTACTTCATATTATATAGGATTGTAAAGGATTTAAACAATGACTAATGATTCATTTGATTTAGAAGTAACTAAATACAAGAAATACAAAAACTTAATAGTATTAACTACAATTTTATTATTTTCTATAGCCTATTTATTAGAACACAATATCATATATGGAATATTAATAATAATTGCAGGGACATTATCCAATATAATACTAAAAAATAGATACAAAGATATTTTAAGAGATATATCTAAAAAAGAAAACAAATAATATCTATTAAGTCTAAAAAAGATACAATTTTGGTCATATAGCTAAACAAACTTTTATACGCTAAACATAACCTGTGATAAGAATATAATTATTAAAACTAAAGCAAATGGAAATATATGACTTTTAAATACCATTGGTTGTATTCCAAAAAACACTTGCAATACACCTCTAAGTCCAAGCCATAAACCTAAAAATGCTTTTATTGCAAGTACAATTTGAAAGTTAGAAAGTCCATCATCTGCTATAGGTCCAAAATTTACATGTATTAAATATAATCCAGTAACAACAGCTACTATTAAACTTTTTGGAACAACTTTTCTAACATATTGCATAAAATATTCTCGTATTTTAGTATGTTCATCGTCGGTTAAATCATTTTTCATTTTTGATAAAAATAGATTATCTGTAATTAGAAATCCACCGTAAATAAATACAGAAAATATGTGTATAAGTTTGATTGTTAAATAAATCATTGAAAATGACCTTAATATTTAGTGGCGGACGAGGAGAGAGGTTTGAAAACTTTACTAATCCGTTTAATTAGCATAAATACTAACATTATCTATCTTAAAATTTGTCAATATCACACAATTTATACTTGTTTTTTACACAGATTGTGTAAACCTTTATATTCCAACATTTAAATTAAAAATTATTACAAAGATTTTCAATAATTAATTTATATTCATTATCTGTTATTTTTCCAATAAATGAAGTTACTCTCTTATTGGATATTGTTCTAATATGATTTAACAAAATATCTGAATCTTTATCTAAATTATCTCTTTTTATTAGTCTTAATCTAAAAGGTTTCATATCATCAATTAATTGAGTTGAAAGAGGAACAACAATAATTGTATCTAAGATTTGATTTGATTCATTATCAGAGATAATTATGCAAGGTCTGATTTTACCAATTTCATCACCTTTTTTTGGATTTAAGTTTATTCCTACAATATCACCTCTATTTAAGTCCATCATCAATTCCTACTTCTAAAAATTCCAAATCTTGATGTTTTTTTAATATTTTTAGTTTTGCTATTTTTTCTTTTTTTTCAATCTCTTTTATTACGCTAGATATTATATCTTCATATTGTGAAGATATAAAATATCCTAAATTTTTATGCTTTCGTTTATCAACAATTTTTGATATTGTCATTTGTTTAAAAAGAGATGGTTGAGTTTGTAATGCTGTTATTCCATATTCTACCATTTTATATCCTTATGTTTTAATTCTTATAGATTGTACTATTAGAATAATAAAAGATTGTTTAAGTTTTTGAATTATATCGGATAAAAATTATATTTTTACCGAAAACAATCCTACTACTGAACAGCTGAACAAAAATAACATTAATTATTGAAGTTGAATGGGCGAATAAAGAAGATTGTTTTAGAAAATATGGTTAAATTTTACACAATTTTTACACAGTCTAGAATTTTTATGTTTTAAATGCTTTGTATAAAGGGGTTAAGTGGCGGACGAGGAGAGATTTGAACTCT
>JAYEIM010000298.1:0-1775 GCA_034660095.1 Campylobacterota bacterium
ATAATTCTGGGAAAAAATAAATCTAAAAAAGATGTTATAAAGTTTGTTATAAAAAGTAGAGTTAAGTGATAAAAGAAAGCAATCATAAAATATTATTTGGAATAATACTACTACTAGGTAGTATATTAGGTGACTATGGTATTTATGCAAATGAATTAAATGCTAAAAGCTTTAGTGAAGCTATCATTAATGCATATGAATTATATTATGTAGAAAATAAACTAGATAGACTTGAATTGAGAGACTACATAATAGAGAATTATTCGTGGCAGAGTCTTTACAATCAAGTAATTAATTCTATTCAAGAATAGCATGTGTCTAAATTTTTAATTAAAGATAATAAAGTGCAATTTAAAAATATTTTTAAGTTCAATATTGTGAAATTTTTTCTTGTACTTACTTTTCTAATATATTTTTTTAATTCTTATTTATATGGTGTGTTAGGAAAAGAATTTGGTTTTTTAGGGAATAGTGCATTAATTGTAATATTAGGTTTTTCAATATTATATACACTGAAATCATTGAGTTTTCATAAAATTAATAAAATGTATTTATTATTATTTATTATTTATACATTTGGCTTATTACTGTTTTGTTTTAACGAATTTTTTCCATTTTTCTATGAATATCATAAATTGACAATATTTCTTTATTTTATAATAATTTTTTCTATCCTCGACAAAAAGTATTTTCTATATTTTGATGATTTTTTAATTAAATTTCTATTTTTTGCTTTTCTTGTAAATATTTTTATAATTTTACTTCAATATATAATTTCACCATATATTATTACATACATTGGATTACCGACACGCCTAATTGAAGATTCTATGAGAAGTGGTCGATGGACAGGATATTTTGAAAACCCTAATACTCTTGCGGATACAGCTTTGATGGCTGTTGTTTTGTCATTTTTTTACAATAGTAAGAAAGCTAAATATTTATTTTATATTTCAGCTATAACTATAATTATTTCGACATCTAAACATGCAATAGGAATATTATTATTATTTATAGTAATTAAATATTATAAAAATATTTTTAAAATAAATATCAAATTTTTGTTTTTGTCAGTTGTATTTTTAGGTTTAATTACGACAGCCTATTTAAAAAATGAAAAAGATTTACAAGCAAAATCTACTCAAATAGATTATTTTCTATCTAATACAGATGTTCTTTTGAATTTAGGTAGTAGTGGTGCAGTTGATCATAGGTTTCAATCAATAGCAATTGGATTACACTTCTTTTTTGAGAATTTTCCAGCTGGTACAGGATTAGGTACTTGGGGTGATGCATCTTCTAAATTTAATTCCAAACAAATAATTAATGAACAGTACTATACTCCAATGAGTGATACGGCATTATTTCATCTTTTAGTGGAACAAGGTATTTGGCTATTTGTATATTTTCTACTATTACTATTTCCTTTTTTCTTTATAGATAAAACTAATAAATTCTATTTTTTATTACTAATGACTTTTTATTTTTTGACTTTGTCGGTAACAATGGGATTATCATCATCAGTTTGGCCATACTTGTTTTCTTATTTATATGCAAGAATTTTCTATAGTAAAGACATCAAAAAACTAAAGGTACATGAACAATGAAAATACTACTAATATCAAATATGTATCCATCAAAAGAACACCCAACTTATGGTACTTTTGTAAAAAATTTTGAAAGCCAACTAAAAGAAGAAGGTTTTGAAATTTCAAAAGCTGTTATTGAAGGTAGAGGAAAAAGTAAACTAGAAAAATTGAAAAAATATTTTAATT
>JAYEIM010000299.1:0-1773 GCA_034660095.1 Campylobacterota bacterium
GCTAAAGATATTAATGAAGATTTATATATAGAAGAGAAAATAAAAGTTAATAAAAATAGATATTTATCGCTTTACATCAAAGAGATTCATCTGTATCAAATGAAAATTATTTGTTTAGATGATATTAGAAATAGAAAGGGTAAAGGGTAGTATTGTGAATAATCCATTTGAACAACTAGAACAAAACTTAGTAAATATTGCTTCAAAACTAGAATCACTTGAATCAAAAATAAAACATGAAAAAAGATGGTTAAGTACATCAGAGCTTAGTGAATATATCCCATATAGTAAAGAAACTATAAATAAAAAAGTACAAGATGAAACTTTTATATGTGGTGTACATTTTTATCAACAAAATAAAACTAGAATGTTTGATAAATTAAAAATAGATGAATGGATTATGAGTAATAAGTTATCTTCTAAAGAAGAACTACTAAAACAGCAGATACTAGAAAAATTAACATCAAATTTTTAATCCATAATACACTATAATATTATCTGTTGTATTGATGGAGAATCTAGTATTAAAATCATAAAGGATTTATAATATGAAATTTAACATAACAAAAAAAACAAGAAAAGATAAAAACGGAAAAGTTATCAAAACTGAACTTTGGTACTCTTATACTAGCAATGGTAAAAGAGTTAGAAAACCACTAGGTTTAGAAGATACAAAAGCAAATAGAAAGTTTGTAGAAAATGAGATTTTTCCTGATTTATTAGTCAAGATAAAAAATGACGAGTTATTTAAAAACACAATAGAAGTACCAACAGTAAATACATTTATAATTAAATCTCTTGAACTTCATAAAAATAGACGAAAAGCTTTAACACAAAAAGATTATGTAGGTATATACAATAATCATATCAAAGATTTTTTAGGAAAAAGAAAACTCAATGAGATAAAACCATCTCATATAGAACTTTGGCAAAACTATTTAATTGATAAAGGTGTTAGCAATGCTAGGATTCAAACTATTAGAACTGTATTATATACAATGTATAATGATGCAATTAAAGATGAAATAATAGATAAAAATCCTTTAAGCGTTGTCAAAACTCCAATTATTCAACAAGTAGAGATAAATCCATTTACTTTAGATGAGATACTACTTATATTATCACATGCAACTGGGCAGTTTAAAAACTTTTATGCAACTGCTTTTTTTACAGGCTTAAGAAGTGGTGAGTTAATCGGTTTAAGATGGTCAGATGTAGATTTTTCTAATCTAGAAATAGAGATAAGCAGAAGAATTAAAAATGGTGAAATTGATCTACCTAAAACTAAATCTAGCATTAGAACTATAGATATACTTGATACATTATTACCATATCTACAAGAGCAATATAAATTAACTGGTCATCTAAATTCTTATATCTTTTTAAATAGCGATAATGAGCATTTTTATGACATAAAAAGAATTAGAGAAACTCAATGGAAAAGAGATTTAAAAGCTGTTGGCTTAGACTATAGACCTATATATCATACAAGACATAGTTTTACAACTTTGATGTTATCTAACAATGAAGATATTCTTTGGGTATCAAATATGTTAGGTCATAAAGATAGTACAACTACTTTATCAAAATATTCAAGATATATTAAAAGAGATAAGAAAAAAAGGGCTACTTTTTTAAATGATTCTGTGTTCCAAATTGACACCAAATTGGCACCGAGTAATTCAAAAGTTGCTTAGAATGAAGTGTTTATAGGGGATTGAAAATAATTGGTTGCGGAAGCTGGATTTGAACCAGCGACCTACGGGTTATGAG
>JAYEIM010000300.1:0-1771 GCA_034660095.1 Campylobacterota bacterium
TCAGATGATATCCTACCAAAAGATGTGAGATATCAACGAAAGTATGGCAAATTGCCATACTTTTGTACCATTTAGCAAGTTAAAGGTTGATATCTGTATAATTATGGGGAGTTATAAATAGTTAGCCTCATTAGAAATAAAAAGATTACTATTTGTCAGATTTTAGAAATAAGGTGAAATAAACAAACTAACTAAAACTGTTAATTGTTATTTTAAATAAAAAAACTTTTTAAAAAAGTTTAATCAAAATTTTGGAGAAAAAATGAAGAAAACATATTCAATAATTACAGCAACAATTTTATCAATAGGATTAATTGGTTGTGGAAGCAGTGATGATAATGGAGGAACAACAACTCCACCAGCAAGTGGATTTACAAAAACTACAAATACATTCACCATAAATGATTCAAATGTAACATGGCAAGATAATTCGGATATATATACTTTAGGTGCTGATTCAAAAGCTGATGCAAGTCAAGTCTGTACTAATAAAACTATTGATGGATTTTCAGATTGGAGGTTACCAACAAAATTAGAAACATTTACTTTGTATTCTACAAATAGGGCAAACCTTGATTATACATATGAACATTATAAAGTAGAAAATTATTTTGATACGACTAAATTAAGACACTTAACTTGGACAGATTATGAATTAGATAATCGTGATGCTGGTGGTAATTTAATGTATGGTGTTATGAATGAAATATCAGCAACAGAAAGTGGTGAAGACCAACATTCTGTTATGTTTTTACCAGCTGATGGTCATCAAAGTGGACAGACATATAGTATTAGATGTATTAGAAATATAACAGAACAAAATGATTCTAATACTCAAGAAGATACTACAACAATTACATTCAAAAATATAGGATATAATGAAATAATATCTCAAAAAACTGGAAAAACATGGTTAGATAGAAATCTTGGTGCAACTTCATTATGTTCAAATGAAAATGATACAAATTGTTTTGGTGATTATTATCAATGGGGTAGATTAGCAGATGGTCACCAACTAAAAACAAGTTCAACAACAACTACTAAAATAACTACTACTGAAGTAAGTAGTGACTACATTTTAGGTAATGGGGACTGGTCTAATACTGATTCAGATGGTTCATCAAGATTGATATTATGGAACAAAACTAATGGTGAAGGAATTTGTCCAATTAATTTTAGAGTTCCAACATTACAAGAATGGATAGATGAAGTAGGCTCTTTTCAAAATAAAAGTGAAGCATTTTCTAGTTTTTTAAAAATACCTTTTGCAGGAAAAAGAAGTGAGACAAATGGAGATATAAATGCAGGAGGCATAAATATTTGGACAACAAATAGAGATAACACCAATTCAATGCTATGGCGTTCTACTGAATACATGTCTGATTGGAGTGCTTATTATAGAACAGGTGGGGTACCCGTTAGATGCATTAAAGACTAACAAATCGGAGGAGAGAAACGAGTGTAAACTGCGAAAATATCGAGCTTTTAAGTGTCGCATAAAGATACTTAAAAGTTCTAATTATTAAGCCGTGATACCCACATCGTTCCTCACCTCAGGCGTTAGGAGGCAACTGTCTCTTAAAATCAAACTAATAATAATATAGAAGATAGTTTAAAAACTATCTTCTATAAAAATAACATTAAACAAATTGTCCAGTTTCACCACGTTATGGTCGCCTAGTTTTATAAGTATAAAAGCGATAGCTTGATAACATAATAATAAAATCTTACAGCAAATAAGGATTTATAAAATGTCACAAGTCTATCACTC
>JAYEIM010000301.1:0-1768 GCA_034660095.1 Campylobacterota bacterium
CTACTGCTGCTATTATTACTAATAATTTATTGCTCATTTAAAATCCTTTGTTTTAATATATTTGTATGTTAAGTGTGTAAAAATTAATTCTTGCTTAAGAGTATAGTTAAATTAAATATTTCTTTTAGATTAAATATTTCTTTTTTTCTATCTAGTTCAAAAATAGAAATTTTCTTAAATTTCTTTATATATATAGATTATTAAAATTCGTTTATTAAGAACGCTTATAGGAAAATAGGGTAAGTCCCGAAAAGCCCTTGTTTATCGAACGAGTAGCTATTATTTTAAAATCTTTTATACTGTGAACTATGGTAATATATACTGTGAACTATGGTAATATATACTGTGAACTCTTAGTATTATATACGACTAACTCACTTTTATACTATTCACTATAACTAAGGTGTATTTAATATAAATACTACTATAATAACATCAATAGTATAAAAGAATATGAGGTGTATAAAATGAATCCATTTGAACGAAAAATGCAAAAGAAAAAAGAAATTGAAAAAGCTAAACAAGAGAGTTCAAATAATATTATACGAATTGAAAAACAGTTAGTAAATAGTTTTATGAACATGACTAAGTCATCAAGTGTGCCAATGAAAATACTCTTTTATTTTGCACGAAAAGGATATGACCCCGATTACGTTTTCAATGAAAGTAAAAAATTGCAATCGATAACATTAGAGATGTCAAAAAAAGATATAATTAAAACTTGTGGCATTACAAGACAACAACTAAAAGATGGTATTGATAAAATAAAAGAAACTCAATTTCTGTATTATATACATGAAGAAGACGCAGATGAATGGTTTAGCTTTATACCACACGGCAAAATTGAAAGAGGCGATGATAAGATGCAAATAACGATGTATTTATTTATAGTTAATATGATTAAAAATGTAAGCGAAAATCAGATATATGTAAATATAGATTCTAGTAATATGATGAATCTACCAAACAATCCAAACACTATAAAATTTGTACAAAAATTAGAAGAAATAAGAGGCTATAAAACACCAGCATTAAAACAAAAAACAATATATCTTGAAGAATTTAATGGATGGTTTGGTACTAAGTACAGAAGTTGTTACGAACTAAAAATTGGTGTATTAGATAAAATCAAAAAAGATACAGATCAATTTTCTACATTAACATTTGAATACAAACCATATTTTGAGCAAGTTGCAAAGAGAGGTAGACCAAAACAACTTGGCTTCAAAATAATACTAGTCCAGAATCCAGGGCGACAACAGAGAATGTTCCAATAAATCGCATTTAGCGATTTATAATATTAAATCTCATCTTTTATAAATAAAACGATATTCATTATTAAAAGCAAATCTTTTTTTAATATTTTTTTTAGATTTCAGTTTTTCTATTTCAGAATTCACTTTTTGATAATTCGAGTTGATTTGCTTATTTTCTTTGATGCAAATAAGAGTACTTTTCATAGTAGTTGATAACAAATCGTTTAATCTTTTAATTTGCTTTTCTAAATTATGTATTTTATTTGTCATTTCTAAAAACTCATTTTCATTTTCAAGAATTTTTCGAATTAAACTCATTTGTTTTCTTGATAATCTTGCATATTTTGCATTTTATTTTTCTCCTTTAATTATTTTTGATACTAAATCTAAATCTGAATCTGTAATATCTTCTCTTTCTTTTGTTAGTATGTTATCTTTGTAATCAATTGAATAATATTTTGCATTCTCATCTTTTTCTTTATTATAATTAATAATTGAAATACTTGAACTGT
>JAYEIM010000302.1:0-1767 GCA_034660095.1 Campylobacterota bacterium
AGGAATAATAAAGTGAATATGTGGGTTTTTCTGTAAATGCAGCACACTAAGAACATTATTTAAAAAAATATCTTCTTCAACATTCAAATATTTAGAAATATCTTTATAAACTTCTTTTAATATATCATTAATAATAATAGGGTTTTTTAATATATCAGCCCAAACAGTAGGGGGAAAGTTTAAAGTTATAGATTTACCATAAAAGGAAGATGGTCTTCCACCCTTTCTCTGTTGTTGAACTTTTAAAGAGTTGGAATTTTCTTTTTCAATTACAGAACTGATAAAATCTTTTTTAGTTGTTCTTCCAACATTTATAATTTTAGTTTTGGAATGACTTGAATGATTTTCACTAAATAAATAATTTACCATTTTACTTAGTCCATTCTTACCTTTTACATTTTTAAATTTAACTATATAGTTTTTCATAATTACTCCAATCAAAAAAAGGGGGATACCACAAGGGGGAAACTTCTCCCCTTTGGCAAGATTATAAACTAAAATAAAAGACTTTTTATTTAGGTTTGTGTATCTTGAAGAAGTTGGGAAAATAGAATAATCTGAATAATAAAAAGGGAATTAATTAAGAGAGTTGTGGGGTTGTTTGTTTATTGAAGTGAATAAATCACTTCCCCCACTTTTGAAAAAGTGTTCAAAACTAAAACTGGAATGATATTTGGTTAATACAGTCCTTTAATTTGTCAATGTTCATTTTACCCCTATTATACACAGTGTGAGTAATATTTTTATTCATAGAGTGACCCATAAGGTATTTTTTAATTATTTCTTCTGAATTGGTATTGAGTTCTATTTCTTGAGAAAAATTCTTTCTAAAAGAGTGAAAAGATTTTGAAGTATTTGGAACTATTACCCTAATTCTTCTATTAACCCTTTTACCTACATTGTTAACTTCATTCCCAACATTACCACTAAAAAAGATATATTCCCCTTTATTGTGTTTTATTTGGTATTCTATGACTGAAATAATATTTTTATGAATTGGGATTTGTCTTTTGTGTTTTTTGGAGCTGGTGTCTGCAATTTCAACATTTAAAACATTTTCCTTAATATCAATTTTTTTAATAGATAAAACTTCTTCAATTCTTAAACCACAATATAAGGAGATTTTACACATATTTATATAAGTTTGATTATCAATGGGGTTTTTGTCTAGGGTAGAATTAAAAATCTTATTAAGTTCAATTGAAGAATATTCTTCTTTAATTATTTCAGTACTTTCTATTAATGGGATAAGGTCATTTAGTGGGTTTTGTTCTATTAGTTCCTCATACTTTAAGAATTGAAAAAACTTTTTAAAATTGTTAATATGAGCATTTATGGTTTTAGTGTCTAAGGTTTGATATTTTTCCTTATCTTTCAAACTAATCAACTCCTTAAATGTTAATTTATAATATTTTTCATATTTAAAAAAATTTTTAGGAATTAGTTGGAATTTCTTCTGAACTTCTTTAAAAAATCTAAAATCTGGGTTTGTATCTGTATCTATAAAATATTTTAAATAACTAAATGAAGCATTACTACTCTTAACTGAAGAGTTAGAAATATTATCAAAAGTTTTTCTGTGTTCAATATAATCTTTATAATATTGGTCTATATTTTGAATAATATCAGGGGTTTCTATAATTTCCTTATGTTCTTTATAGGTTTGGGTGTTTTGTTGTGGTGTATAATCTAGTTTTTCAACTAATTTATTTAAAACATTATTTTCTTCTAAATCTTTAACACTTTTAGGAAGATAATCATTCTTTT
>JAYEIM010000303.1:0-1763 GCA_034660095.1 Campylobacterota bacterium
AAAAATACAAAAGGTATTAAAAGTGCCAACTATCAAAAAAGGAAGAAGAAAATTGTTTTTTAGGAGTTTATAAATGCTTTAGTTGTGGGATTTTTGGCTTAACTTAACGGCATTGGGGGTCAGTCGCCACTTTAATATTGTGCATAAACTTAACTATGTTTAAGCTTTATTTTAAATTCTCTCAGAGGATTTTTTATACACTTCCATATCATCTCTTTTACCAATGGCAATTACTTCAACTTCAATTATATCATCTATGATTCTATATACTATTCTTAGCTGTTTTTTATCAGCATACATTTTTCTATAACCAGTTAAATCATATCCTGATTTTTTACCAAGTGGTATTCCTAACTCTGGAGACTTTTCTAGCTTTTTAAATTGTTTATAAATTAAAATCTTTTGACTATGTGATAAGTCACATAAATCATCATCTGCTTCTTCTTTTAAAACTATTTTATAATTCATCTAAATTTATTCCATGTCGCTTCATAGAATCTTCAAGTGAAACAGTTTTAGAATTTTGTCTCATGTGTACTTTTTCATGTATCTCTATATGCTCTAAAGTGTCATAAGCTTTTTTTAATTTTTCATATTCATCTATATTAACAATTACAGCTTCTAGTTTATTGTTTTTTGAAATAGCTATCTTTTCTTTTGTATGGTCTATAATGTTCCCTAATACTCCTGAAAAGCCTCTTGCTATATCACTTACTGATATTATTTCATCTCTTGCATAAGCTACCATATTAAATCCTTTAAACTATGTAATATTTTATGTATTATATTACATGATTATTTAATTTATTATTAATACTGAAAAAAAGGTGTCAGGCACTATCTTGTGTGATACACATAATGGAATTTCTTTACAAATTAATATGATTGTTGTTTTGATTTTATTTTGAAGTAAACTTAAAGAGGGGAGACCAATCCACCTCTTCAAGCAAGGTTCTAATGAAGCGACCTTAACCACTCTTTTATATTGCGATACTCTAACACCTGGTATTGTTATACCATAATTAAAATAATAGACCAATTCTAGTTATTTGTAGATTGTATTTGTGAATCTCATCTTATTCTTAATAACAAATACAATTCAATAAAAAAAGTCACATTTTGTACATACTCTTCTTGTAATATTATCGTTAATCTTTTCTCGCATTAGAGAAAGTATTACAAATATAAGGAAAAAAATTGAAATACCTAAAACTTTTACCAATAATGTGTTTATTTTTAAATGCCAATGAAAATATAGAGGTAGTTAACAATAAACATATGTTATTTTCAGAATCTACAAATGCTACATGTAATATAGAGTTTAATAATCTATTAAATGAAGGGTTAGGATCACATCCTAGTATCTTAATGTCAAAAGATGTTATAAAAGGTGCTGATTATCAACTTGATAGTGCTAAATGGGGATACTACCCAACACCATCTGTTGATGTATCTGGTACATCTTCATCAAAAAGACAAATAACAGCTAGACTAGATCAGCCGTTATGGACTGGTGGAAGACTTGATGCTGCATATGATAAAGCAAAAGCCCAAAAAAATGAGGCACTACATAGTTATGATGAAAATCAATATAAACTTATAGAAAACTATATCAATACATTGAAAAATTATCTTGAAGCTCAGCAAAAGATAAAAGTTTTAAATGAAAATAAAAAACAATTTAACTCTTTAATGGAGATGTTAGACAGAATGATTGATGCAGGTGTTTCAAGTCAAACAGATAAAAATCTTTTATCTTCAAG
>JAYEIM010000304.1:0-1762 GCA_034660095.1 Campylobacterota bacterium
CCACAAAAGCAGCTAATTTAATTTTATAATTGTTAAAAAAGTTGAATCATACTTTCAAATGTTATAATAATTTACGACAAAAACCAAACATAAAAAGAGATTCAACTTTTTTAACAATTATAAAATTAAATTAGCTGCTTTTGTGGGAATCTGCAAGTGGCTCTATCATTTAAAAAATAAAATAATCCAAGAGCGGATTATTTTGATGTTCTTTTAAAAGAACCAAATCTATTTTATCTAAAATTGCACTTAGACTTTAATGCTGAAATTTATGCGGTTTGCTTATCGTATAAACACCATACACCAAAACAGCCATAACTGTTAATATACCAATTGTTCCAATTATTTCATTCATTTAAATCCCCTAATTCTTCTATTAAAGTATCTATGTCATACTTTACTTTTTTCATCTTTATTAATATAAAAAGACTTATCACTACTCCAATAAGACCAATAAAAGAATATATTACTACAATTTTACCAATAACCACTTGAAAAAAAATAGTAAAACTTCCTGTTAATACTGCCATAAAAAATATGAATATATTTCTGTAGTCATCTCGTAAAACATTTATTTTTTCTTTTAGACTATCTATTTTACCCATTTTCAAATCCTTTACTTACTTTAAATGTCTCAGGATGTGTGGCTTCAGCCTCACCTAAAGCTTAAACTTCTTTAACATCACTTAGTGCAGCTAAATACTTATCCTTGAATAATACTTAACAACTCTTTTTCAAAAATTTGATCATCTCCATCCATATAACGAACACTATTCACGAAACTAACTAACTTCTTAGCTCTTTGATTTAAAATACTTTTCACCATCTCAATAATCTTCTCTTTATCATCTTTCAAGTCAGACACATCACAACTATAGTGCTCATCTTTTCCCAAAAGAAAATAAAGTGTGTCGTTCTCTTTTTTTATAACTAAAGTCTCTTGTCTATCTTTAGTTTTTATGTATATTATGACTAGTCCAGTCATTAATAAAATAGCTATCAAATTTCCTATCATCATTCCCATGTCCATATTTAGTACCCCTTTATTGATCTAAGATTTGATATACTTTTCACAAAATTCTTTAGAACTCATAATCTCTACATCTTTGCTTACAAAGTTTTTGTCATTAGATATGATCAAGTCACATTGACTCTTCTTCGCCATTACATACTGAAGTGTATCTTCTAAGTCTTTATAGTCACTATCTTCTAGCATCAAAGAACAAGCTTCTTCAATCTCATTATTTGAAAACTCCACTACTTTCATCATTTTATTAATTACTTGAATATTAAAAAGTGCTGACTTATTATCAATCCTTGAATTCACATAGTAAATTGTAGTGATTAAGTCACAACTTGTGAAAAGTTCTGCATTTGTTATTAGATACTCTAATGTTTTAACACTATAGCTATGGTAAGGTCTTTGTACATCATATCTATCAAGAATTATATTTGCGTCAATAAAAGCTTTCACGGCTAAATAGCCATGTCAGATTTTATAGACTGAACAGTTTTGCCGACTAAAGAACCAGCAGGCATCTCTACGATGGATTTAAAAGCTTCTAGTCTATCTGAAACAGTAAATTGCGTATATTTTTCTTCTATCAAATCTTTAATAACCTGAGTCTGAGTCATATTTGTTTTTTTAGCAATATCTTTAAGATGCTTTACAACATCTTCTTCAAATAAAAAGTTTTTTCTTATTGTCATAATCAACTCCTATGTATTTAACTATACATATTATACCATACATACAGTTTTA
>JAYEIM010000305.1:0-1760 GCA_034660095.1 Campylobacterota bacterium
TCAAGTTACTATGCTTAAAAAGGTGTCTAGTATTAAGCCTAAGAAAGAGTTGGATAGTGTTTTGGTTGATGGGGCTATGATGGATGTTTTGGAAGATAAAGAAGAGATAGGGAAATAATAATGGATAAAAAACAAGATGTAATAAACGAAAAAAGCATAAATGATATAAACTATGAGCTTTTAAAAAAGCAATTTCCTAGTGCTATAAGTATTGATGAAGATGGTAAATATAGTATCGACCCTCAAAAGTTAAAAATGAGTTTAGACCCATCAAAAGCTAATATAAAAGAAGATGGTTATGGTTTAAATTGGGTTGGTAAAAAAGAAGCTTATCATACTGCATTTTCTAAAAACTATAAAGTTTTAAAACCTCTAAATGATGATAATAGTAAAAATTGGGACACAACTGATAACATACTTATCAAAGGGGACAATCTTGATGCCTTAAAGATACTTCGCCAAAATTATTTTGAAGCTATTAAGATGATATATATTGATCCACCTTACAATACTAAAAATGATGGATTTGTTTATAATGATAACTTTACAAGCTCAACAACACAAACTCTTGAAGATTTGGGATATGATGAAGAAAATATTGAGTATATAGAAAATATACAAGGAGCAAAAACTCATAGTGGTTGGCTTAGTTTTATGTATCCTAGACTTTTACTTGCTCGTGATTTACTTAAAGATGATGGGGTTATTTTTATATCTATAGATGATAATGAGGTCACTCAATTAAGATTACTTTGTGATGAAATTTTTGGTGAAGAAAATTTTTTAGCTCAAATAATGCCTGTAGTAAATCCAGGAGGAAGAGACTATAATCAAATTGCAGTTACACATGAGTATATTTTAATTTATGGTTCAAGTGATGAAGTTGAGCTAAATGAAATTAAAAAAGATATTGTATTTAAATTGTTTGATAATAATAACGGTTTTGAATTAAGAGATTTAAGAAATAGAAATCCAAAATTTCATAGCGGAAATAGACCTAACCTTTTTTATCCAGTTTTTGTTAATCCAAACTTATCCGATGAATATGGAAATTGTGCAGTTAGTTTGACTAAAGATGTAAATTATTCAACAGAGATAAAACCTTATAATTCAGTAAAAAAAGAAAGTGTTTGGAGATGGGGCATGAAAAAGCTCCAAGAGAATATAATTAAAGATAAACCTGAACTAAGTCAAGTTGTGGCTAAAAAGAAAAAAGATGGTGGTTGGACTATTTCTGAAAAGAATAGACGAATGACAACAAAAGTTAAATCAATTTGGAATGAAACAGAAATGAGAACAGAGGAAGGAACTAGATTAATTAGATCATTATTTGATTTTACGCCTTTTGATCATCCTAAACCATTAGATTTATTAAAAAGAGTTATAGAAATTGGAAGTACAGGAGATGATATAGTATTAGATTTCTTTGCGGGAAGTGGAACAACTGCACATGCAGTAATGGATTTAAATTCTAAAGAAGATGATAGTAATAGAAAATTTATATCTGTTCAATTAGCAGAGGAAACGGCAGAAGATAGTATAGCAAAGGAAGAAGGTTATAACACTATATTTGATATAACACAAGACAGAATTAAAAAAGCTGAGTCTACAATAAGCAAAGGAGATGTAGGCTTTAGAACTTTTGAAATAGTTGAAGATACAAAACAAAAAATATATCAAAAATCTTTAGAAGATATGACACAAGATGATTTATTGGCTTTTACTAAAAATACAGTTGAATCAAGTGAAGATATACTTTA
>JAYEIM010000306.1:0-1760 GCA_034660095.1 Campylobacterota bacterium
AGAATACCATCACTTAAACCTTTTTTTAAATGAAGCATCATGACCATGAGGTAACTCATTAATTCCAATAAAGCATCGACTTGTTGTTTTTCAAATGTACTGTTCTCTTTTGTATAACGGTTGAGTTTAAGTTACAAGGCGATTTAATACAATCAAAGCTAAATATTTCAATTAACTAACTTCATAAAATTAAAGTTTAAATAATCGCACTATAGCTTTGTTAAATTTCTATGATTTGTTTTATCAGTTCGATTAATTCTAAATCTAAAATGTTTTCTTTGTCAGATTTTGAATAAATCGTAACTAAACTTATCTCTTTCAGTTCATTGATATAATATGTAATTACTCTATATCCTGCACTTTTACCTTTGTTTAAATCACTATTTTTTACTCTGATTTTAAAAGTATTATTTCCTAGACTTATACCAAGTGTAGGATTATCTTCTAATTCATTTGCTAAATCTAAAATATCTTTTTTGATACTTTTATATTTTTTACTTAATGATTTAAGATTTTTAATAAATTCTGGTGTTGGAATTACTTTATATTTCATTTAGAATATGTTTTAATTCTTGTTTGGGCAATTGTCCTGAATTTTGTAATTTAACTTCTTCAAAACCTTGCTTGACACTTTGTTTTATTGTATATGTTTCTACATAGTGCAATAGGTTACTGATAAACTTATCATTATCGTTTTGACATTCAGTTTTAAAAAAATTCTCAATTGTTGGATTATTTATATTTAATGCTAACATCAAGTTTCTCCTTCTTTTACATCATTTTACAATTTTAACATAAATTAATAATAAATCCTATAAAGTTAATTTTCACTTAACAATTTAATCTATTAGATTCATTCACAAGTTTTTCTAAAAAAACTTGATACGATTTATTGAATTTTATCATATCATTTTGATCTGGAATTTTGTTTTGCATTGTTGCGTTTGCAACTAGCATATAATCTTTCAAAAATATTAAATATTCTTGGTGTAAAGTTGGAAAATAAAATCTTAGTATCATTCCTAGCCTTGAACCATCATCACCAATTGTTTGAAACATACTAGCAGGTTTTTGTACTTCTTTTGAAATCCTCCCAACTAAAAGAAAAATTTCTTCTAATTTTTCTTTTTTAAATTGTAGTTTTTTCTCTTTAGATTTTTTATTCTCAAGTAAAAAATCTTTCGCTATAGCAGACATAAAACCTATTGCTCCACCAATTAATATTGAACTTACTTCCATTTTATTTCTTCATACATTTAAATTTTATAAATGTTTTATATCTCGGACTAGCATAACCTGTTGTTTTCCCCGTAACAATCCATACACTACCAGATCGTTTTAATGATTCATTTATAATATTATATTTTCCATCACACTGTTTATGCATTTTTTGATATGCTTCTACTCTATCATCTTCTCCGCTATAGCTTATCAGACCATGGCTATTGTCCTGTTCATTAAGAGGTGCATATTTAGAAGGGGCTTGTCCTGGTATATATTCCATTACTACACTCGAACAACCGCTAAATCCTAAATTTAAAGCAGTTATTACTGCTAAACTAATTGTTTTTTTCATTTTTTCTCCAAACTTAATTTAACTATTAAAATAGCTTTGGTCAATTTTCTTTGAAGACTAACTATTTATTAACACCCATTATATACTATTTAGACTGAAATCTAATCATTAATGGTACACTTAAAATGTCTTATAATGAAAGTACTATAAATCCTTTAAATAAAGTAATTACCACTAAATTAAG
>JAYEIM010000307.1:0-8963 GCA_034660095.1 Campylobacterota bacterium
AATGGCGTAAGTCCTACATATGAGACTAATAGAGCTGATGAAAGACCAGTTAATACGCCACCACAAACTTATAAACCAAGTCCTAGCACTCCAGTGCAACCACAGGAAATTCCTTCTATTGATATAGAAGAGGATGAAATTCCATTTTAAAATATAAAAGTACAAATTGGACATAATATGTCCAACTTTTTTCTTATTCTTTTAGTAGGCCTATTATTCAGTAATGAATAGACTTCTTTTATAGAGGTAATGGATAGGTTATTTTAAGTGCTTGCACTTTAGATTTCTAGGCTTAACAATTTTGTTAGGTGATGGACAGGTATTTATAGGCCTACTAAAAGGATAAGATATGAAATTTACAAAATATTTAAAAAGAAAAACATTAAAAGATACTTTCGATAATAAACTACAATATAGCTATACATTAGGCTCTGATGGCATTAGTACAAATAAATTTTCTGAAATAATAGATGAAGAGATAACTATTATTAAAAGAAAAGTGAAGAATCAGACTTATAATATTTCTCCATACAAAGAACAATTAATAGTAAAAAATAGAACTTCAAATCCTAGAATGATTTCTATTCCTACCAATAGAGATAAATTAGCGTTAAGCGCATTACAAAAGTTTTTAGCAGAAGAGTTTAAAGGCAAGGTGTCCAATGATAACGTAAATGAAAAAATTCATAAAATAAAACAAGAAATTCAATCTCAAAAGTATGATAGTTTTATAAAACTAGATATAAAAAGTTTTTATCCAAACATTGATCATAAAATATTGCTAGATAAAGTCAAAAAACAGGTTACTGACGAAGAGGCAATATATCTTTTAGAAAAAGCACTCACTCAAGTTACTATCGAAAAAGGAAGGAGAGCTGATAAAAAGAATAATATTGGAACAAAAGGCGTACCTCAAGGACTCTCTATTTCAAATATACTATCTTCTATTTACTTAATGGATCTTGATACAAAATATTCCAAAAAGACAAATCTAGAATACTATAGATTTGTTGATGACATATTGATTTTATGCGATTGTAATGATATTGAAACTATTAAATCATCTATATGTATAGATACTAAAGAATTATTGTTAGACGTACATGAATTTAAAGATAACAGTGATAAGTCCACATCAGGTACTATCTACAAAGATAAATTTCAATTTTTGGGTTTTGAGTTTTATGAAAACATAATAACTGTACGAGAACAATCTGCTGATATGTTAAGAGATAGAATTGTTAGTGTCTTTTATAGCAATGCAGGAAAAAGCGATTATGACTTATACAAGGAATTAAATCTTAAAATATCTGGCTGTATATATAACAATAAACAATACGGTTGGATGCAGTTTTTTAGACAGATAGATGACCAAACATTGCTATATTCATTAGATAGTTTTGTGAAAAACCAATTTAATCGTTTTAATCGAAAGTATAAAGAAAGCACAATTAAAAAGTTTACAAAAACATATTTTTTACTTAAAGATTATGATGCTGATAAACTGAATAAGAATACCTATATTCCAAAGTTTGGGACAGATATTAATAAGGAAATGAGAATATTAATTCAAAAAACAATGGATGATGTAGAGTTCTATTAAATAAACAAAATATATCCATATTATTTTATATATTTTGCTTAGAAGTAGAATCTAAGGAAAATAAAATGAGAATTCAAGAGATATTATACAATCATGGAATGCAGTCAGCATCTCATTTCAATAAAATTGTATATAAGCAAACAACATTATTTTAGAATGTAGACATAATAGGTCTATACGATTAAATATACTTTTACTAACTAAATCAAATAGAGAGAATATGAAAAAATTAATAGTAACTCACAATAAAATATTTCATGCAGATGAAGTTACAGCTGTAGCACTTTTAAAAATATTCACAGATGATGAAATTAAAGTTTGTAGAGTAAATCATAATACTTCAGATTTTACTCAATATGATATGGTGATAGATATTGGTAAGAAGTTTGATGGAATAAAGTATTTTGATCACCATCAGTATAAAGGTGGTAAAAGTTCTGCAGGACTTATATGGGATTATATAGGTTTAAATGGAAGCTATCCAAAAATATCAAAGTTAATGCAAGTAATTGATATGAACGACACAGGTATTCAAAAAGCTAAACCTTTTGAGTTTTCATCTCTTATAAAATCTTACAATCATAGTAACATTGCTTCACAAGAACAAGATATACAATTTAATAAAGCTGTAGAATTTGTAATGACTGTAATTGAATCTATGAAAAAGTCTCAAGAAGATTTTGAAGAAGCGAAAGAGATAATAAACAACTCATTTTTCTTTGATAGCAACCATAGAATAATAGAGCTAGTTAAATTTACGACTCACTGGGCTAGTTACATCAATGGCACAAAAACACCAGAAATAAAAGCTGTTGTTTGGGAAGATATTGATGATGGTAATTGGAAAGTCAGAGTACCGTCTAAAAGTTTAGGGACATTTGAGTTAAATGGTAAAGCATTAAAACAAGATGATTCTATGGAGTTTGTGCATAGTTCTGGGCATTTTGCTATTGCAAAAGATGAAAAAAGGATGAAAAACTTTTTATGCAAACAAATAATGTAAACCTCCCGCAAAAACTTCACTCCCTACGAAATTGTTTTTGATGAGGAGACCGTTCAAAGTTTTATGTCAGTAACTGATAGTCCTAAGTAGATTTTGAGTTCATTCTCAATTTTATTTTTTAGAGATATCGGTTCTAAAACTTTTACAGACGGTAACCATTTCTTGATTAGCTCCTCCATTTCTCGTTCTTGTGTTACGGTAAAGCTGACAATTAAATTTCCGTTATCAGGGTTAGTTCCTTCTACATTTTGAGAAATCAAATATTTTTTTACTTTGAAGAAATAAGCTTTGTCTTTATTGACTTCAATTGTAACTTTGATAAGCTTTGATCTATAGCCTTGGGAGTACATACTAAAAGGTGTTTGTATATCTTTTATAAATTCTTCTATCTCTGGGTTGATATTAAATTTTTTACCTAGTTCTTTAACATTCATTATTTTGGAAATTCTGTATGTTGAATAGATATATGTATCATTAGCACATGCTAAGTAAAAGTTATCATTCATAAACAATATTTTATAAGGTTTAACTTCTATCTTAGTAATACTTTTGTCATTGTTTTCATATTCTATTAAAATAGATTTATTATATTTTATGTTGTGCTCTAAAGTATGAAAGAGGGCAGTATCACTTTCTTTTGTTTCAAAAGGGCGATTCTTAAATTCATAAACACTACTTTTTTCTTTAGCTTTCTTCTTCAACATTTTTTTATCAGTATCGTTAATATCAAAACTATCAAACATATTGTTTCGTTGAGCAATATTAAAGGTTTGTACCATCAGGGATAGTGTTTCTGGATTTAAGAAGTTATCAAAGACTTTGCTATTTAATGATTTATAACAGCCTTTTTCCCCTGTGATTAATTCAAATGATTCTGGAAAAAACTTTTTAACAATATCTAGATCTCTTCGTATACTTTTATCAGACATTGGCTTTTCTGTATTGTCATTAAACCATAATAAGTCTTGTTTAGAACCATAGAATTCAGATGCTTCTTTAGAAGCATCTTGAAGCTGTTGAATACAAACTTTTTCTCCATTATTAAATCTATTCAAGAGGTCTAAAACTCTTTCAGTTTGTTTAGTTTGATTGGTTTGTTGCTGCTTTTTATATTGTTGCTTGGGATGATTTCTATCTTTAACAAATTTTAGTTTTAACATCTCTTCTGAAAGCATTAAATCTAATGTCTCATCGGTGAATTCGGCAATTAAATTTTGTTTGGATAATTCTTCTTTAATCGCTTCTTCTGTTTTATAGGTAATACAAATTTTTTTAATTGCAGAAAAGAGCTTATTTTGATTTTCCATAGTAGTTCCCTTTTGTATTGGTGAAATCATTTTATCAAAATACTTCTTAATTATAGACATAATAAGTCTATATATAAAAATATAATTTTAATAGATCAAGTAAGGAGTTTAGAATGTTGCAGTTTACAAATCATGCGGAAAGAAGAATGAATCAAAGAGGTATCTCAAAAGAGATGATTGAATTAACTTTAGAGTTTGGAAAGTATATAGAAGACAAGGTAATTTTAAAATCTAGAGATATAAAAAGATTATTGTTTAAAGTTCCTAGTTTTATGAAACCTAAGCTATTGAAGATAATGGATAAAGGTGGTTTAGTAGTTGTATTGAATGATAACAATTCCGTAATTACTGTTTATAACAAGTTTAAAAAATAGACATAACATGTCTATCTATGGCCATATAATATTTTAAGAAATAAAGGAGAGAAGATGTCTAATTATAATACGCAACTAATGAATCATGATAATTATTTATCAACTACTATGTTAGGGAAAAAACTAGGTATTGTTCAAAAGGAAATTATTGATTATTTTATTGAAGAAGGTTTGATGTACAGATCACTTAATAAATTAAAATTAACAGACTATGGACAAAAGTTAGGTGGATTATATCGCACTAGGGACTCTGGTAAGTGGATTGTTTGGCCAAAGGATTTAGTAAAGAATAAAATTTTAAAAAGATTTCAAGCAAATACTAAGTTATTGAAATCAGAATATCAGGATACAATTTACCATTATGGAGAGTATCATCCGTATCATGGTGGAAGTAATCCTAGTTTTAATAGATTCTCTGGAAGAATTTTGGATTTAAAAGAGAATAGAAATGGAGCTGTAGATTATTTTTTTCAGTTACTTAAAGATGTAGATTTTGATGAGACAGAAGCTATTGTTATTGTTCCATCTCATGCGCCTAGTAAAAGTAGCAATGCGATCAAAGAATTAGCATCAAAGCTTGCAAAAGAACATAATTGGATAGATGCTACTGATTGTGTTGTTAGAACACACAAAATAAAAAAATTAGCTAATGGTGGTAAGAGAGATAAGCAAGTACATTTAGATAGTATTAAAATAAAAAATAAATCTTTAATAGAAAGAAAAAATGTTTTGGTTTTTGACGATGTTACTACTTCTGGAAATTCTTTGTATGCAGTAATGGAGATATTAAAAAAGAGTAATGCTAGAAGCACTTGGTCGTATGCAGTTGCATCAACTATCTAGCAGTAATTATGTTAGTATTAGATGTATTTTTATATAGAATGATTAAAAAATAAGGTTAAATGATATGGTTTGTTCAGATGTAACACATAAACTATTAATATTGTCAAAGATTAAAGGGATTGGGCCTAAGGCATTAATACAATTATCAAAAATAAAGAGCTTTGAATCCTTGTCTTTTCAAGATATGGCCGAGGAAAATAATGTATTAAAAAAGAAACTCGAAGGAATAGATTTATTAGATGCCGAAAAAGCTGCTGAGTATGATATAAGTGAAGCTAGAAATTCTTCTTCAAAAATAATTAGTGTTTTAGATAGTGCATACCCATCTTTAATGAAAGATATAAGTGATAAGCCAGCTATTGTATATGTAAAAGGTAATTTTCATTCACAAGAGCATGATTCAATTGCAATAATTGGAACTAGAGAGCCAACGGAACATGGAAAAATAATTACTGAGCGAATAAGTGAGTTTTTTGTTGATAATAATTATAGTATTGTCAGTGGGCTAGCGATAGGCTGTGATACAATAGCACATGATATTGCAGTTAAAAATGCAGCACATACGGTTGCTGTATTGTCTCATGGACTTCAAACAATAGCTCCAAAGCAAAATATTGATCTTGCCAAGAAAATTTTAGATACAGGAGGGTTGTTATTAACTGAATATTTATTTGGCACTCCTGTAAGACCTTTTCAATATGTGCAAAGAGATCGTATTCAAGCAGCACTTTCAAAAGGAGTAGTAATGATTCAGTCAGATTTGAAAGGTGGAAGCTTACATGCATCAAGAGCAACTTTAAAATATAATAGAAAGTTAGTAGTTCCTTTTCCAACACCGGCTGATATAGAATCAAAATCATCAAAAACAGAAGCTAATATATTAATTGCAAATGACAACATCGATGAAAGAATCAATTTACTAAAGTGCTCAGAAGAGCAGTTGAAAAATATATTTGTGTTGAGAGGAAAAAATGATTATAATGAACTTTTAACAGTTTTAAAATCAAGCAGTGAACTACCAAGTGATTCTATAGTTGGGCAACAGTCCTGGGATATTTAAAAAATAAACCATTTCTTTTTTTTAGGCTTTAAGGATTCAATAATCTCCTCAACACTTGTTTGAAGAGATGCTATTTTATTTTCAAATTGATTAATTTGATTTGTATTTTTATCAATAATTTCGAGTTGCATATTGTCTATTTTTAAATTGATTAATTTACTTAGTTCGTCATAGTATTTTTTGTTCTCTGATGATTGTTTTAAAAATTGATTTTGTAGATCTTTTTGTAGATCTTTTTGTAGGTTATCAAGATTATGTGTAGTAGAAGCAAGCTCCACTATAATAGATTTATATGAATTTTCATTTTCTATTATTTTTTTATTTAAGTTTATTACATCATTTGTAAGAGAATCTATTTTACTTAACACCCCTGCAAATTCTTTGATCTGAGTTGTTTCGGTTTCTAATTCATCTAATATAGTAGATAGCTTATTAATATTGGTGGGCATTTTTTTATCCTTTTATTAAGTTTAGTGTATATCACAGTCTATAATTTTATCTATTGCATCTAGATAAACATTACACCCGTTGTTTTTTAAGTTGGTAATCCATTCTAGTTGTTCTCCAGTGAAAGAAAGTCGATTTCCTTGTAAGTTTAATTGTTGTAGTTTTGTAAGTTTTGTTATCTCATTAGGTAGTTTTGTAAGAAGATTGTCACTTAAATTTAAAAGAGTTAAGTTTTCAAGCATATTAATTTCATATGGTATCGAGGTTATTTTATTGCTACTTAGTGTTAATTCTTCCAAATTGATTAATCTTGAAATTTTTTTATCTACTTTTACTAGTAAATTGGCATCAATTAATAGTCTTTTTAAGGAAGTAATTCCAAAGATAAAATTTGGTATTTCTTTAAAATCATTCCCGGTAACATCTATACCATCATCTAGCCCTAGGCAGATCAAGTTCAACTTTTTTAAATTTGTAAACTCTTTAGGAATAGTTTTTAAACTATTATTCCCGAACCAAATTTCTTTTAAATGAATTAAATTTCCAATTTCTAAGGGAAGTGGTTCTAAGTTCACATCGCTATATTCAAAATTAAGACATTCAAGTTTTTTTAGCTTTTCTAGATTTCTTGGAATAGTATTGGCACCTAATTTTTTTTCATCAGCCCATTTCCAAATGGCTTCTATCCAGGTTTCATTATGCACAATTTGATTAAAGATAAATTTAACTTTAGAGTTAACCATGTTTAATCGTATAATTTGTTTTTCCAATAAAACTGCTAAGGAATACTCATCTTCTATAAAGCTGTTTAAGTGATAGAGGAGACTTTCATCATTAAAAATTATATCAATTGATTCGACTAATAAACTTTTTTGTAAAATATTTAAATGCTTTGCGAGAGATACTATAAGTTCCATTATGCTATCTATGTCATTAGGTCTGTAACTTTTAAGTGTACTAAGAGAGCTCTCTAACCTATTCTTACCATCCGGATCATTAAAGTCATCTAATAGTAACCTAGTAATTCCACTGATAAAATTTAATCCAGCATTTAGTTTGTAGCTTTCTAAAAATCTGCTTATTTGATCCCTTAAAAGAATTTGTTGTTCATTATCAATGAAATCATCAGTAACATTACCATCATTATCAATTATATAAAATAAATCGAACCATCTAGCAAAATCAAATGGGTTATCAGCTACATGTTGTAATATATAACTTGATTGATTAAATTTAAAATAATTCTCTAGAGTTTGTTTAAATTCAGTCTTTGTAATTTCCCCAGAACTAAGATTTTTACAATTATCATAAACTGTTTTAAGGGATTGTCTTCTATTGTATGCAAAGTGTTCATAAGACCAAAGAAGGAGAATTAAAAAGTATGTTTCAATATCAGAACGATTTTGTTTCGATGAAAATATATATTTATAGTTTCCATAACTATTATGCTCAAGTTCTTCCAATGAAAACTTATCATTATATTTGTGTATTGTCTTGGTTAAAAAATTTGCTACTTCCATAGTAGAATGTTTATTAAATTCTACCTCAAAAGTCCCGTTATAAAAATTTTCTATTGTCCAATCTTTGATTATACCTAGTTGACTAAGTCGATAAATTGCTTTTTCAGTTTTAGACTTGTTTGAACTCAGTTGTCTACTATTGATTATAGATATTAACTGTTGTTCATCATAATAGATGTCATAGAGTTTTTTAATTAATTTATATTCATCATTTACTGAATCTAAACTATTAGTAAACATAAATAAATTAGTATTTATGTCACCATTTCTTAATGTTTTGGAAGAAATTTGCTTGATTACCTCCAAAGAAGCTTCTGGTTCCCATAGAGAAGGAAGAATATTCTCATTTATTTCAGGAGTTAGTAATACTAGGCATTCTGCTTGGGTGTTAATAAACTTTTCTTTATCTCTACCTGCTCTACCAGCTTCTTGATATAATGATTCCATAGAGCTTGGTAGACCATAGTGAATAGTATAAAATATATTACCCTTATTGACACCCATTCCAAAGGCTTTAGTTGCTGTCAAAAGAGTAAATTCATTGTTTTTAAAGCCACTTTGTACTTTATGTTTATAGTTGTCAAATTCACTTGGGGACATAATTGCTTGCTTATTTACTTTAGGGACACTTCCTGAATAATATTGAACATTTATTCCAAGCTCTGATGTAATTCTACTTGATAGTGGATAACAGCCTTTTTCTCCATTAACATGTGGTGTAAAGATAATACCGCAATAGTTTTCAGTATTTGAAGGATTAAAGATGTTCCATTTTTCATTCAATGAGAGTAATTGTGTTTTTAATG
>JAYEIM010000308.1:0-1752 GCA_034660095.1 Campylobacterota bacterium
ACTATGAAATATTAAAAGATTTGAAGTTAGTACTTCAATCTTAATAGAATAATATTTTTTAGATAAATTTTTACAAAAAAAGTTTAAAAAAAGAAATATTATTCATAAAATAGATTATACGAGGGGTATTATTTATGAATAAATCAAACAATACAGAGTACAAAAAAGAGAAAGATAATTTAAAACTTGTATCTTAATTTTGAATACAATTTTAAATTTAGGTAGGTGTTTTTGATATCTACCTTTTTTTTATGTTTAAAAAAATATCTACCAATCCATTTTATTAACACCCTCTTTTTTTATATCATCATTTAGTTTTGCATATCGCATAGTCATAGTTAAATCTTTATGATTCATCAGTTTTTGTACTGTATAAATATCAACTCCATTTATAACTAATTGACTACCAAAAGTGTGCCTTAAAGTGTGGGGAACAACTCTATTTGTTATATCTTTAATATCTAAATCACTATTGAATAACTTATCAAATATAGGCTGCAATCTTCTTCTATAATATTTTGACCTATCTTTATCTTGACTATTATCTGTAAGTATTAAAGTTGATTTTTGTTTTTTAGCATATTCAACTTGGTTTTTAATAGTGTTAAAGTATTTATCATTGATATAGCCAAAGTAGTGTTTATCTTTTTTACCTTTTTCATCAAATAATTTTATACTTTTATTATCTAAATTTATATCATTGACTTTGATATTTACAATAACATTTATTCTAGCACCAGTAAGCAATGCTAGTAACATACAGATATAAACATTCTTATCTTCAATATTATTTTTTGTATATTCTAACAATTCATTTATTTCTGATTTACTTAAATATCTTAATCTTGCATTATCAATATCTAATTTTTTAATATTTTTTGTTATATCTGCACCGTTATATATGTCATTTAGACTTGCATACTTATATACCATTCTTATTAAGGATAGAAGTGTATTCAAAGTTTTTGGTGCTAGTGTATCTGTTTTACTAACTCTATATTTTAAAATTATATTTTCTACATCAGATTGAGTAATTTTATCAATAGAGATATGACCAATAGATTTTTTGATTCTATTGTTATACATACTTCTATAATTTTTATAAGTCTTGGTTTTTTCTTTATGAGTTAGATTATACTCTATATATTTATCAAAAACTTCATCAAAAAAGGGGATGGTTCTTTTTTTTCTTCCTGCTTTAACAGTATCTTTTTTTTCAATATTATGGATTTCATTATACTTATCACTTCTTGCTTTTCTTGCATCTTCTATTCTATATCCATTTTTTTGAGTACCAACCTTAAACCATTGAACTTTACCATTGATTTTTAGGGTATAGTAATATGCAATATCTTTATTTTTCAATGCATTTTTATATAATCCAACAACATTAGAACCTTTTAATTTTTCCACAATATTAACCTTATCTTTTATTGTGGAAATTATAACATGCAATAGATTAATTTTTCTAACCTTTTTCTAACCACTTAATAGAAAACTTTGTAAAACTTTGTAATATGAAGTAGTAAAATAGTATAAAAATAATACTTATAAAGACTTTATTTAAGGGGTTTATGGGGTATTTTGTAAAACTTTATAAAACTTTGCAAATAATATGGTAGAAAGTTCAAATCCAGCTTCCGCAACCAATCACAAACCCTTATAAACATTATATTTCAAGCAACTTTTAAATTACTTGGTGACACTTAGGAACATTTTATTATCTAAAAATGTAGCACTTCAAGTGTGAAT
>JAYEIM010000309.1:0-8942 GCA_034660095.1 Campylobacterota bacterium
CCCTTTATTTAAGCCATTTAATCATCTTCTATTAGATTATTAGTATATCTTTATCTTTTTTTTATCTTTTTTCTATTATAATCAGTGTTATAGGTACGAAACCCTTTTGTAAACAAAAAGGCGTACTTAAAGGGCAAGCCCTTTAAAAACCCAAGAAAGGAAAATTTTATGAATAGTATAAATACAATTAAAAAAATTAAAACCACACTTAAACAACCGCAAAAAAAGGCAGTTGAAAAAGTGTGTAGTTGTAGAATTCCTGAAGAAGATTATAGGGAAATCAATGAGGAAATTTTACAACTTGGATATAAGAATATGTCGCATTATTTTAGAGAAATATTAACATCTAGAAAGAGGGAAGCCAATGATTCTGAACTAGTACAATACAAGAATTTCTTAATTACTAAGATAAGTAATAATGTGAATCAAATCGCAAAAGCAATCAATACAGATTTAAAAACTCACGGTACTATTAACTATGAAAAAACCAATAGCTTATTAGAAAAACAATTACAAGAATTATATTCTTTAATAGAGTAAGGATAAGTTATGTTAATTGAACCAGGAATTGGAAAAGATGGCGGTATGAAATATTTAGAAGATGGAAAAATAGCAGAGCGTGTAGATGAGAATGGTGAAGTAATAACTAGAGAACAATTAGATCACAGAATCACAATTGCGGGTGATGCAGAAATCACAAAAGAGATAATAGAACATACGAATAAAACACAAAATTGGAATACATCTTACTACCATTTTTCATTTTCTTTTAAAGAAGAAGATATGACTGTGGAAGATATGGCGAGCATACAAAAAGAAGCCGAAGATTTTTATTTAGCGGGATTCAATAAAGATGAATACAATATATATTCAGAAATTCACAAACCGAAAGAAGATGCGAAATACAAACTTTTTTTAAAAAATAAAGATGGTAAAGAATATTTTAAATTAATGTCTGAAAAAGAAGCGGATATGTATAAGAAAAAGTGGGCGGGTGATGAGAAAAAGCTAGAGCAATTAAAAGCGAGAAAACCACACTTTCATCTAAAAATAGCAAAACTAAATCTATTGACAAATACCCAATTAAAAATTAATGAAAAAACTGAAAAAGACGAATGGGATAATTTTCAAGAATATATAAATATTAAATATGGTTTACAAAGTCCAAAAGAAAATAAAAAAGATATTTCAAAAAAACAATACTTAAAAAATAAACTTGATTTTAAAGATGGTAAAGAAACTAAAATCCCAAAATGGAATGAGCTGAAAAAAGAAGAGCTACCAAAGCTTACAAATATAATGTCTAAAAAAGTATTAGAAGAGCATATTAGAAACAAGCTAGAAAATGGAGAAATTAAAAACCATTTGGATGTAATAAATGAACTTAAAAACCTAAAGAATATTGAAAAAGTAGAATATAAAAAACGAAAGAGTGGTGATGTGATAGTTGTAAATATAAAAGGTCAAGTAAATCCGAGAGACCCAAGCAAAACTAAAAACACAAATTTAACCGCAGAATATTTTACTCAGAATTTTTACAAAGACAAACAAATAGATTTTAATAAAGATTTGAGAGCAATTAATGGTGTTTCTATGAGAGATAGAGAAAAACAAATCAATGCATATAAAGAAAGACGTATTTTGGAAGTTAATAAAAGATATGATTATGCCAGAAGTAAAGCTTTAAAAACAGATTTAATAGAAAAAGCCCTAAATGAAAAGTTTGGTGAGAAAAAAGTTGAGACAACTAATAAAGATAAGATAATCGCAGACCTAGAGAAAAATAAATCGGTTTTTTTGACAGGTGGAGCAGGAGTCGGTAAATCTTATGTTACACACCAAGTTATCGAACATTTTGAGAATCAAGGTAAAACGGTAGCAAGAACAGGAAGTACAGGAATTGCGGCAACAAACATTGGAGGGGAAACATTACATAGCTACTTTGAAATAGGAGTACATAAAGATTTAGAAGCACTAAAAAAAGCAGATGAGTTTAAAAAACCTGAAATTGCAGAAAAGAGAAATGTTAAGTTAAGAGATAATGATTTGATAGTAATTGATGAGATTAGTATGGTATCTGATAAACAAATGGAAATGATAAAATATAGATTGGAGCAGGCAGACTATAAAGGTCAGATTATGGCAGTAGGAGATTTTCAACAACTTCCACCAGTTGCAAAAGATACCAAAGTAGGATATGCGTTTGAATCTAAAGCGTGGAAAAATCTAGAAACAAAAACTCACGAACTAACAGTAATAAAGCGAAGCGATAATAAAGATTTTAGTGAACTTCTAAATAGATTAAGATATGGAAAAATTAATGAAAAAGATAATTTATTCATATCAAATATGCAAAATAATAAAGTGAACGAAGATAAAGCAACTTATATATTTAGCACAAACAAAGCGGTTGATGAGCATAATAAAGAAAAGTTGAATAAGTTAGACGGTATCAGAGAAGTTTATAAAACATCTATACAAAGTGATAATCCAAATCTAACTAATAATGACAAAACACAATTATTAAATGAAACACCCATTTATAATACTTTAGAAATTAAAGAAACTGCTCCTGTAATATTAACCACTAATGATAGAGATTTAGGGGTAGCAAATGGGGACAAGGGTGTATATTTAGGTAGAGATAAAGATGATAATATGCTAGTAAAGTTAGAAAGAAATGAAAAAGTAGTTGCTATTGGTAGAAAAACTTTTAATGCAGAACTAGAAAAAAAAGATGGTAAAAAAATAAATGCAAAATTTACTAACTACCCTATCCGTCCAGCATACGCTATCACTACACATAAAAGTCAAGGGATGAGTATAGACCATTTAGCAATTGACCCAAATAAACAGTTTGAAAAAAATCAATTTTATGTAGCATTATCTAGAGCAAAAGACCCGCAAACCACTAAAATTTTACCACTAGATGCAAAGTATAAAGGAGATTTTCAAAAAGTTGTAAAGCAAGATAACAAAGTTTTAGACTTTTATCATCCAACTTTGAGAACCAAAGAGCTAAAAGATTTTGATAGACAAGTTCAAGAGCGTCAAGAGAAACGAACTGATGAGTTTTTTAAAAATAAAAAATCTAATATAAAGGAGATACCAAAAGAAGATGCAGAAATAAAACCAAAAACCAACATAAAGGAGATACCAAGTAAGAAATCTGAAATTGAAAATAAAAACAAAGTAGAAGTAAAGAGTGCTTTAGAGAAAATTCCATATACAGATTCTAAAACAAAAGAGAGATTATCTTTTAAAGCAATAATTAATAAATTTAAAGAATTTAAGGAAAAAATTATGGATATGCAAAGATTAAAAAAATTACAAGAAGATGCAAAAAAACAAGAACTAGAGAAAAATACAAACTCTTTAGAAGTAAAAAAAGATGAACAAAACACAAGAATTGATGAATCTCAAAAAGTCGAAAAAGATAGAGTTGATACTAAAATCCAAGATGACGAGCAATCTAAAAAAGATGCTTTAAAAGACGAACAGCAAATAAAAAAAGATAAAGAAGATAAAGCAAGACTGGATAAGACTAGATTAGAAAAAGCTAAAGAAGTACAAAATAAACAACAAAAAACTACTTTAGAAAAATCCCACGAACAAAAAGCAAAAACTACAAATATTGGTGGGGAAAATCTTAGCACTCTAAATGCAAAAACAGGAAACCAGACCATAGATGATAGAAACCAAAGCATTTTGGAGCGTGCAAAAAAAGCACAAGCACTAGAAAAAAGAGGCATAGAAGCAAACGCAAGAGATGCCGAAGCATTAAGAGTTGTTAAAGAGCAAAAAGATGCCCAGGAAAAGATTGAATCTCAAAAAGTTGAGCAAGAAAAAGCTAAAGATACCAAAGAAGAAAAAACCGAGGAAAAAGTTGAAGAAAAAAGTGCTATGGAAAAAGCCAAGGAAGCCCAAGATACACACAAAAAAGAGCAAGAAACCAAACAAAAACAAGAGCAGAATAATAAAGCAACTTTAGAAAAAGCCAAAGAAGCCCAACAACAAAACCAAAACGAACAAGAAAAAAAGCAAAAAAGGTAATTTTATGAGTACATTAAACTATGTGGAAGCTAGTGTAAAAGTCACTGGCAAATCCGCAATAAAATCCGCAGTAGTGACAATAGGGACAGGTATAGTTGCACCACATTTAACAGCAGCGTCTACTTTAATAAACAGTTTCGATGCATTAGATAATATAGCATCTGTAGATGGACTAACCGATAAAGCAGAGATGCTGGGTGTAGATGTAGAAAAAATAAAAGAGATGAACAATACAAAAGATAAACTTGATGAGCTAAAAGAGAAAGTTGAAGATGCTAAAAAAATCCACGAGGAAAAAGTATCTATTGATAAAAAAGATGAGGAAAAAAGACTAGAAGAGAAACAACAAAACAGAAGATAATTAAGTAAAAACTAAGCCCCTAGAAGCCCCGTAAGGGGTTTTCTTATTTTCAACATATCAAAACATTAATAAACATCAATTACAACACTAAAAAAGAATTTGCAAATTTAAGATTAAATTAAGCAGAAGCACTTGACTTGTTAGTGCAATTAGTGTATAATTAGTGTACATAAAAAGAAGAGTATAACTACTCGAAAAGCGAAAATAAACAAATATAAGGGGAAATAAGATGAATACTAAGAAAAAAATTAAATTATATTGCATAACAGAAGATAAATATGACGCTGTTTCAATATTAGCATTTTCTAAAAAAGAAGCAATTGAGGAATTAAAAAGATTAAATGAGATAAGTTCAAGTTTGATTTATCGCACATCTAAGTTACTATTAAGTGATGATGTTGAAATTATTAAAATCAAATATCAAGGCGATCTTTACTTAGCTCAAATATACAAAAAAGATGATGTGTTAATCTTGACTGATGATATGTTGCAACCAACGAAACACTTAGATTTTGTAAGTGATGATATTACCTATAAATACTTTGAGTCACTAACTGTTGAAGAGATAGATGATTCTGTCTTTGTTCAGTTTTAAAAAAAGCATAAAAAAAAGAGGGTTTAAAACCCTCTCTATTACCTAAATATCAATCTTGTTATTTATACATATCGTTTACTTCTTTAAAATAAACATCCAAATCCACGTCCACAATATCATATTTTTTTAACAATTCTAATATTTTCCCATCTTCTTTACAGTTATTAATGGTATCAAATTGCTCTTTCTTTTCTATTAGTGTAATTTCTTTTTTGTTAGATTTTGCTACAATATTTTTCAATACTTTACCAGATTTAAATTCTCTTTTAAAATCCGTCAAATCAAAAAGTTCACTCTCATCATTAAGCTTTTTATCACTCATTTTACTAATTGTTTTACCAATATACAAAAGATAACCATCTTTTTTAGTTGCAGTTTTTACAAACGATACGCAATGAAATTGTGGAATACTCCTAATAGTTTTCTCTTCTAAAAAGTTTGTATCTTTACTGCTCACTGTTGTGTCTTTGTCTATGCCGACTTTAGAACTAGTAGACTCATAACTAGTCTTACCGAATGTATCAACTGCCCACTTCACTGTTGCATTATCATCTACGCTGAAAATCATAGTCGCAAATCTACTGTTATCTAGCAACTGTTTAGTCTTCTGATTGTCGATTGGCATATATTGAGTACCTAAAATCATTGCACCACCTTTACTTCTAATAGTAGTTAGTGCTGCTGATATAGAACTAATATCAAATTGTAAAATCTCATCAATTACGTACATTGTCAAATCTGTTTTAGTATCCGGCATACCTAGTTTTATAGTAGTCAACGCAGAAGTTATCGCAGAAAAATAGCTATTTTGCTTTTTAGCAAAAGTTGGATTATTTAATAACCATAGCACTTTACCGCTAGAATCATAAAATTCTTTTATTGTAAAAGAGTTTTTTGGGTCTTTTATAAACCTATATGCCATAAGCTCTACAGATTCTAAAGCAAGTGACAAAGTAGCTTTAACATCATCATTTGCGTCTTTATCTTTTTTAAAGTCTTCTATTTTTTTAATCAATCCCAAATATTTATCACTATCACTTAGTTCAGGATTATCATAAAAAGTATTTTCTACCATTTCTACTAGTTGCATTGCCGCAGAGTTTTTAAAGAAGTCTCCATCGTCTCCGCCACCGACTCCATTATTTACCAAACTTTTCATAAACTCTTCTACAATTCCCGGATATGTTTGCATCTCTTGCCACATATTCCAACTAGTTGCTCTATTGTCGTATAGACTTACAACAATATCTTTTTTCTCACCAAACTTACTATATGTACCACCTTTAACATCGTGAAAAACGACTCTTTTGAAGTTTTTAAAGTTAGTCTTTTTAATATTATCTAGCCACGATTCCATAGTAAATGTTTTACCGCTACCGGGTGCTCCCACCAACAATACAGTTTTTGTAAAATCCAAAGCATCAATTTTTATATCTTTAGTTTTTTTAGAATGTGGTCTTATTGCTCTTTTTAATTTTGGGTCCGCTTCTAACTCAATCGCTACAACTGCAGTATTTAAATAAACACCATCTTTATTATTGATAATATTTTTAAAGTAAGTCCATCTGTAACCATTAGCTTTTTTCCAATTCAACAAAGAACTTACATTACTAGAACTTGGATATTCTTTATCTGTAGCCGTATATTTAATACCCGTAATCATCAAACCTATGACTGTTACCGTTCCACCAAATATCATCATACCTAAACTAGCACTTTCTAAAGCACCCATAATTACATATATTCCATAACCCGCTATTATTAAACCTATTATTACTGTTAGTCTCATAATTTACCCTTTTAAAAAATTTAAATACCCATTGTTTAATAGATATATTGTTAGTAACTGTATACTTGATGTTGTAAATAATACTATTCCAAAAATTGCAAGATAGTTCACAGATGGTTTATCCAAATTTTGTACATCTCTTAATTTTTCTATCAACTTCTCATTTTCCCCAAAAATCTCTTCTTTTTGCAATGTTATACTACTGGTTAAATCTGATATTTCCAATTTGCTTTTGTCTATCATATTTATCAAAAAGTTTATATCACTATTTATTTTATCTTTATCTTCCATTGCTATTTCCCCCAAAAGCTTGTATTTGTATTCCATTTATAAGGAATCTTGGTGTGCTCAAGCATTTGTGTAGGTAATTCATAATTTTTATAATCGGGGTGATTCGATATTAACACATCCGCCACCATAATAATATTTGCTCTTGCTTTTTTCCTATTTCTTGTTTCTGTAGCTCTCCATAATTTGTTTAAAAGTTGATTTGTTTGGTTTTTTCCGATAACAGTAGCTTTAGCTGCATAATTATCCTCTATTTTATTGTATGCTTTTAATCTTATATGCTTTCTCTCTTCATCACTGATTTTTATACCCATCTTATTACCAGCGAATACACCTACACCTAAAGCCACTATTGTTACTGCAATTAATTTTTTTTCTATATACATAATTTTTCCTTTTTTATATGATTAATATTTTACTAATTCTTTACTTTTTTCAGCTATCTCTTCATCAGTCAACTCAATTATTTCAACCTCTTCATTTTCACTTGCATCTAAGATAATTGTTGAATATATAGATAATATCTCTTTTTGTTTTGTTGCATTTAAATCTGCTATTAAAAGTTTTAATTGACTTTCTCTATCTTCTCTATCTTGTGCATATGATGTAGATAAGTTGTTACAATTAGTTTCTAATCCTGTTGTATATCCCAAGTACATAACCAATGCAAGTGCTGCTGGTGCTATTGCTGCTTTAGCAGTATCTATCACTATTGTTTTTAAATCTTTCATAATTTTTCCCTTGTGTTTTTATTTTCAATTTCAGACTCTTTAGAATCCACCTTATTTGCTAATTTTCCTCTTCTTTTAAGATTTGTTCCAAGAGTTTGTTATTTTTTTTAATGTACTCATCTATCAAAATTCTCAAAGTCTTATGAGAATCTGATTGATTTGCTTTTGCTATCTTTTGCAAGTTAGCCCACTTCGTTGGTTCTATTGTAAATCCAACTTTCTTTTTTATTTCCATTTTATTTTCTCCTTTCTTTTTTACTTCCTAATTATACCCTTTTTGTAAACCATTGTCAAGCAATCTTGCCAACAATTTACAAAGATTTTCTAAATTCCTTTTAAGCTAGAATTTAAACCAGCTTCTTGAATGTTTTCCATAAGCTTTTCTGCTTTCTCATCAACTTCGATACTCAATAAATTGTAAAAATACGCAGGTAGTTGAAACACCATATAAATAATCAGATATAATTTTACTACTAAAAACACCAATTTACCAACACCCCAAAATGCATATTTTGTGAATAAAAAACTCAAAGGTTGAAATATCCAGCTCATAAAATCCGAAACTCCTGTAAACCCTTCTCCATCTTGCTCTACTCTAGAAATATCGTACACTGTACCCATATTTGCAAAAAAATCATTCATCAAAATATTTTCTAAACTTGTTAATAATGATAAAGAATAAATAGTAATAAAAACACTAAATACTAATAATACAGATTTAAAAGCAATTGATAATATCTTAGAAAACGATGCCATAACTTTTTCCCTTTGGTTTTCTCCAAATATATGAATTATTAAAAAAATTGAACTGAAAAAAGCCCATAATTTTTGCACTGCTAAAATTGTAAATGCTAAAATTGAAGCTACTATCAAAACTACAAACGCTAACACACTTAAAGTTTTTTCTATTATCAAATAAGATACAGTATAAGAAAAAATCCCAGGTGTTGAACCGCCATCCTTAAAAAACAAATCATAAGTTGTGTCAGCTACTTTACCTAGAGGTCCCGTGAATACTTTTATTGTATCTGGTCCTGTTTGCAACAGATTATTAACCATAGTCGCTACACTATTGCCTCCAAATATTGCAAGCATCGGCAAAGCGGTTGCCATTTTACTTTCAAA
>JAYEIM010000310.1:0-1749 GCA_034660095.1 Campylobacterota bacterium
TAAAAACAACTAGTAAAACTTTTACAGTAGATGAAAATATACAAGAGCTGTTAGAGAACTCTATCAACATTTGGTTTAAAGCAGATATAGAACCTTTTGAAGTGAAAATATATGCTGATAAAGTCGCTGCAAAATACTTCAAACGCAGAACACTACCTACTCAGACAATAGAAACACTAAGTCGAGATGGAACAATGGAGTTTATAGTAACCATTACAGATGAGATGGAAATTATTCCTATTGTTAAGTATTGGCTGCCTCATTTGAGAGTTTTAGAGCCTGTATGGATTAGTGAGATGATTGATGAAGATTTAGAAGTTTATATAAATACTGGAGGAAAATAAGATGATTGAAGAAATAGAGACTATAAGAATTGAATGGGATGGGCCATATTCTTTAACTGATATAGGTTATGATAAAGAGAATTTTAATTATAACAATGAAACAAGTTTTTTGAATGATGAAAATAAAGATATCGGAGTCTATCAAGTATATGGCTGCCATCCTATATATGGTAATGATGTTTTATTGTATATTGGTAAAGCTGCTAAACAAACTTTTGCACTTAGATTATCACAGGAAGGATGGAATTTAAATGAGGACTTTCATAATATTAAGTTCTATGTTGGAAGATTATTTGATGAATATCAACCAAAATCTATCAGCCAATGGTATGACATGATAGATAAGGCAGAAAGCATGCTAATTTATGCACACAAACCTGCTCGAAACTCTTCAAATATCTTAAATATATCAAAAAGTCAACAAAAAATAGAGATTTTTAAAAATATAAGAGTGCTTAATTATGATAATTATCGAAGTTTAATGCCTGAAATATCTGGGGAATTATGGGTAAAAGGTTTCGATAGCTATGATGGTGTTTTTGATTCAAACCTTATAAAATAAAACAGACATAAAGCTTTCCAGTAATTATATTAGACTTTCAACAACAAAAACAAGGGAGTGTGATGACACTACTATTCAGATTAACAAGCTTTGAGGATATTGAAGAGATAAAAGATTATTTTAAAAACATATTACCAAAGAGGGATAATAATTATTTTTTTTAATGTTAATAAGCTTCAACAGATAGAAGAAAGTGAGACTATCTATTTTAGTTTTGGTGGAAACTTAGTTGCATCTGCAATATTCACTGGTGATATAATTGAAGATAGACAGAGAGATGAAAAGTTTATTTTTGGACATAAGCTTAAAAATATAAAAATTATTGCTAATAATAAAAAATTAGATGTTGAAATATTTGGTACAAATACAACATATTTAAATACAAAAGATAAATTGAATGCGATTAAAAGACTACTGGATATATAGAAGCAGACATAAAGCTGTCTATTTAATGTATTAAACTCTTAACAATAAAATGTTAGGAGTTTAAATGCAGTCAGATAAAGAGATAGTTGAGTTTTTTAATTGGGCAAGAGAATATACTGTAGAGGATATTTTGAAAATTTGCTCTACAGATATTTTACAAAATATGGAAAATTTACAAAATTTAAAAAGTTTAGATTTGTCTTTTAAAAAACTACACTCACTTCCACCATATCTATTTGAACTAGTCTCACTTGAAAATCTGAACCTATCACACAACCAATTAAAAGAACTACCAAAAGAGATTGTAAAACTAAAATCACTAAAAAACCTAGATATATCTTGGAACCATATCATGCATAGTCTTGATTTTTTACCTACAAATATAAAAATAAATATTGCTTGGAATCGAAAATGAAA
>JAYEIM010000311.1:0-1742 GCA_034660095.1 Campylobacterota bacterium
CTAAATCTAATGCTTTGGATATTCTATATAAATGCTCTAAATTTAAATGTTTATTATATGATACCAACTCAGCTTTAGCTACTAATGCAACAGAAGAATGACCCATCTTATGTGCTAACTCTAATTGTGTTAGCCCTTTATCTTTTCTTATTTGTTTTATTTTAGTTCCAAGTTTTAAATAAAACTCTTTTAATTCTTCATTATCAATATCATCTGTAATTAGCATAAATATATCACTTTCCTATGGTGTAATTTTCTGCTAACTTTATTATGTTAGTATTCATTAAATAAATGTACTATGGTACTATTTATAATTTATTTTATCACTAATACTTTCTTTTAAGGTTTGGGGGGGTAAAATACACATTAAAATAACAAAAGGAAGTTTATGAATAAAAGTTTATTAAGTTTAGTAGTTGTTTCTGCTTTGAGTTTAGGTTTCATAGGTTGTGGAGATGAAGAAGAATCAACTTCACCAAGTACAGGAACTGAAACACCATCAAATAGTAGTTCTGATTTAGGAAGTGGAGATGTAGATGAATCAAGTAGTTCTAATGATGTATATACATTAGCAAATACAGTTGGATTTGAAAATAATAAATTTTCTATAAGTGGTGCAGGTGATTCAAGTACGGATCCAATAGACTGGTATGTATTTACTGCACCTGAGACAGGTATTTATACTTGTGGTTTAAATTTTGATAACAATAATGCTAACTATTTTTTACAATCAACTCATGAAGATGATGAAGATGTAGGAGGAACTAGACCATATATTGGAAATGGTACATATTCAAATATAGATAGTGCTTATGGAAAAGTTTTAAGAGTTGCAGAACATAATAATACTACAATAGTAAATCAAGGAGATAAAGTATATTTAAAATTATATCATCATTTAACAGAAAGTGGTAGAGGTTTATACACTATTGATTGTTTTGCTCCAACTCTATACACCAATGCACACCAAACAGGGACAATCACAGAAGACAATACTCTTATTAATGGTGTAACTGGTCCATATACTATGAGTTTAGATTCAAACAATAGTGCTACTATCAATGGTAGTGTAAGTGACTTCAATGATCAAAGTGATTATTTTAGATTCCAAGCTATTACATCAGGAGATTATAATACAACTATTACACACACAAGTGATGTAAATCTAGGAGTTTCTCTAGGGAATGGAGATAATACTGGATTAAACCCAAGTAGTAATGGAAGTACAGCTACAACACAATGGAGTATAACACCATTGGTTGCAGGTGAATACTATAATCTATTGGTTTATACTGCATCTGGAAATACGAATGGTGTTGATACAAACTATACAGTAACAATTCAAAAGCAATAAATTATGTCTTCTCATTCTCATCGCTCCTGGGTGGGAATGCAGACTACAATCTTGTCATTGTTAAAAAACTACAATGGCAAGATAAACTTTTTTTCTCAAAATGGGTCTTCCATATCTTCATCTATGTTATATTTATTAATACTTTGAGTTTTTTGCAATTCTTTTTGTTTTTCTAACTCTTCATTTTTTGCCATATCTTTATTGATTCTATTATAAATATCAGAATAGCTAAACTGATTTATATGTTCTAACATTACAATATATCCTCTTTATAATACCCCAAGAAAAACAAACAACTTTTTCTAAAGTTTAATTCTCAAAAGAGTAAAATTAAACAATAAAAATAGAGGGTGATAAAATGAGCAGAAAAAGAACAACATATAGTGCA
>JAYEIM010000312.1:0-1723 GCA_034660095.1 Campylobacterota bacterium
TTGGAATATTGTTCAAGGTGAACTTAGGACTACAATATATTATCTTGATAAAACTATTGTAAGTTGTGAAGATAATGCTAAGTATATTATAGTTCGTGATAGATTAAAGAAGCATTTAGATGAGTAACGATTGTAAAAAGTGTGATTCAATTTAGTATATTAAGTTTTAAAAGAAAATGAATATTGTAATAATAAATATACTATGAAATTAATTATTTATATATTTTTCTTCATATCTTCAATTATACAAGCAAAACAAACCTACAATAATATTATCATTGATGAGGTTACATCTATATATGATGGAGATACATTTAGGGTAAATATAAACTCTTATCCAAATATCATAGGTAAAAAGATGGCTATAAGAGTAAATGGTATAGATACACCAGAGATAAGAACTAAATGTATCAAGGAAAAACTACTAGCAAGAGAAGCAAAACAACTAACAGTATCAACTCTAAGAGGTGCAAAAGTTATAGAACTAAGAAACCTACAAAGAGGTAAATACTTTAGAATAGTTGCTGATGTATATGTAGATGATAAAAGCTTAGGGGATATACTTATTAGAAATAAATTAGCAGTAAAGTATGATGGTGGTACTAAAGTTAAAGATTGGTGTAAGTGATAAAAAGCTTATAAATTATGAAATTTATCAAAACTGTAACGCTAGATGTAACAATGTTTTGATAGAATTAACAAATTACATTTAAAAAAGGAGAAAAAGAGATGAAAAGAGTAATGAGTTTAGTAGTATTAGTTGCTATAGGTTTAGGATTAAGTGGGTGTGCAGTAAAATCTATTAATAATTCAGAAGTATATAATGATAAAAATAGAAAAGTTGGTTATGAACTAATTCAAATACCAAAATTAAATACAGTGAATATTACAGAAATTGGAGAAAATATTTATCAGAAAAATAATAAATTTATTAATACTACAAATACAGTAAAATTAAAGGATAGTGGAAAAGTGGAATATAGTTTTGATTGGTTTACTGTGGATTGCGAATACAATAAAGGAGACACTGGATTACTTGAACTATGGAATAATACACATAACTCAGTAAAAACTGGTAAATGTTTTAACAATGGAAGTAATCAATCTATAAAAGGGACATGGGGAAATATCATTGATAAAAACAAAACAGGTTACTTTACACATTTAGGTCTATACGGTGCAAAAGAATTAGTTTCTTTAGAAAATAAAATAAAATATTCAGTATCTCCAACTGTTATATTTAAAGAAGATTCATTTAAATATGAAGCATTATATCAAGGTAAGCAAGGGAATAAAATCAAAGTAACATTTAGAGAGTTTTATTTAAATGAAACTCTTAATAAATTTATGATCAGAGATGCCTTTACTCAAAATATAGATTATGAATTAAATAAAGATGGTTCTACTATTATTGGCTTTAAGGGATTACGAATTGAAGTTTTAAAAGCTACAAATATGGATATAACATATAAGGTAATAAAAGATTATAATTAAACAATTGTAAAGGCTTTATTTTCATTAATAGGAACAATTTTTGGTGTGATAGGTTCTATATTTAAAGCATTGAAATAGTGTTAAAAAGTATATTATAGTTATTGATGAGGTATTTAATATATAATTTTTTGGTGGAGCTATACCTATACAGATTTTGATTTATATTTGATATAAACTTATATTTTGTCGTTCAACTAATGATTATACGAGTACATATAATACAGCCGTT
>JAYEIM010000313.1:0-1722 GCA_034660095.1 Campylobacterota bacterium
AATAAGTTTTTAAATAACACTGTTTTTATATATTGGACCAAGGACTATATGAGACGGAATCGCAACTTTAGTTGCGACCATCGTCAATTTAAACTTACATTACGCCCCGACTAAAGTCGGCGTTCCGTGCTTTTCGGAATCTGGACTTTAGTCCAGACTAATGCTAATTTAAACTTATATTAAGCCCAGACTAAAAGTCGTGGGTTCCGAAATGATTTACAACTATGAATATGAGTTATTTCACAGTCTCGGGACGATGGGAACGAGAAATATTTTTACTCTATTATATTGTATATATAAACTGAATTTTCTGCTCTTGAGCCTACTATAAGTTTATTATTATGTAAATCAAATGAAATTCCAAATTCATATAAATTATTTTGATTTAGTAGTTGACTGCCTCTTATTTCTTGTATATAATGGACAATATTATAATCATTGTTTATTTTAAATAGTTCCAATACTCCATCACCAGAAAGTGAACCACCTGATGCACCAGTATTACTAATTAAAATATAATCTCCTTTTATCAAAACCTGTTCTCCAAATAATTTAAATTCTTCTATATGATGTTGTTGTATTTCTCCTATTTTTGTAATTTCATTTGTAGTCTCATTAATTGTATATACTTCTGCATGATCGGAATCTCTTTTGTATCCATCTGTAACAGTTAAAACAAACTTATTACCATCTATTGATGCCATTCTTGTATTAGGTACATCTATCTTTTGAATTTGTATTGTAGTTTCATTTGAATTATCATATACAATTACACCACTAGTATCATAGCTTATTGAATATTTTTGACTGCTCTCTGGATAAGTACCACTTTGTAAAATATTATTTTCAGATATGGTATATGTTTCACTCCAAACATTAAAAATATTATTTTTTATTTTTAAGTTGTCATCATGATAACTAAACCCAGTAATATCTTGAACCGTAATATTATCTTCTATCTTGGAATAGTTTCTAGTAGTATTATTGTAGTGATATGCTAGTATATTTGTAGTATGAGTAGGATTGGCATTTTCATCATAATATAAATTTGAATTAAAAACAATATAGTTATCACTAATAGCAACACTAGTTCCAACTGTATGTGTTCTAGTATCTATTGATATTTTTTCTATTAATTCTATTTTATTTATACTTTCACCTGCTACTGTAGGATACTCAGCTGTAGATATAGTCCAATAATCCAAATCACCAAAATGCAGATAGGATATTATAGACTGATCTATTGCTATATCATTTGATTGGGATTCTTTATCGTTTGGTTCGTGTGAAGCAGTAGCACTAAATGATGTCAAATCTTCTGTGGCTTTGTTTACCCCTATTGAGTATGCTGTTTCATTTTCTAAAGATGGGTTTGACAGTACTAGATGGTATTTTTTATCTTTTAAAAGTGGCAAAGATATAGTACCATTTTCTATATCTATATTTTTTATACTATTTGTATTTGGCATGATGATATAGCCTTTTATACTTGAAGATTTTGTAGCTATGTTTATATCTATAGAGCCTTTGTATATCTCAAAACTAAAGCTATCTTTCCAAATATTGTTGTTTACATCTTGTATTTTGACATCTATATTTATAGTTTTTTGATTGAAATATATAGGGTTAAATTTAAAGTTTAGCGGTATATCTTTGTAGCTTTTTGGTAGTACTGAGCCATTTGCACTTGCTATATTTGCAGTGAACTCTTTGATATCTTCA
>JAYEIM010000314.1:0-1721 GCA_034660095.1 Campylobacterota bacterium
TTGTCTTAGTAATTTATTTACATAGATACTTAACGACTTTTTGTTTTAAGTTTTAGAATTTAATAATTTTATTTAAGTAGTCAAGAACTATCCTACAATCATCTTCAAAATCCTTAAAAATATAGTTTTCGAAACCTGCTTGATGCATTTTTTTATTTCTAATAGTTGCTATTCGTCTAAGTCTAAAAACTACATCTTTTGATAGTTTTTTTTGAACTTTTGTAACTTTCCCATGCAAACCTCTTGCTTTTGCACCCATACTTTCAAGAATAGTTTCTATTTGTGTTGTGTAGTTCATCATAGCCTCTAACTCTAAAGCACTTTGAGCTTGATTTTGTATATCGTTTGTAGCTCTCTTGTGATATTCTATTATAGCATCACCAATTGTTAAAATATTCCAATCATCAAAATTAAGTAAATCATAAGCATACTCTGTAACAACTGCACTTTTTTTATTGTTTCTAGTCCAACTAATATCTAATGCTACTTTTTTACCTTGGTATTCCAATATGGTTGCAACATCAGGTATAGAATATTGATTTTCAATTAACTTTAAATAGCCGTGTATAGATAAGTCTGTAAATTTAAATACATCATCCCAGCCTTGAATATTTACTTTATTTTGTTCTCTTCTTGTTATATTTATTTTTTGCAGTTGTTCATAATCCATATATACATGTCTATGTTTTGGCTCTTTTCTATGACAATCTATACAAACTGCTTTTAAATTACTTTGAGTATTATCATCTTTTTTACCGTTCATATGATGAGTATGCAATAAGTGTTTATCTTTAATAAATGAGGTATCACAAGTTTCACATACATAGTTTTTACTTGCCCTATAATCTTTACTTACTGCTTCCCAATTATCAGTATAAGTTGTGGCTTCTTTTTGTCTATCACTCTCAATATTTGGTAAATATTCAAAAAGAGTACTATATCTTTCAAAAAACTCTCCAATATCAAAATTTTCAAAGATTTCTTGTTTTTTATTATATATTTCATTCTTATAGTTTTTATAATTTAATTTCTCTAAACAATTTTTACATACATGCAGCTTCGCATTTTGACCATCTTTTTCCTTACCTTCATTATATATTTTAAATTTACCAGATAAGTTTTGTGTTACATGGTACTTATTATAGTTATTTCTTTCTTTCATCTGTTGCAAAGTACTACAGTCAGATACATGAAATCTATTACCCCGCATTGGATCATGTAAAACTTCTTCAATAGATTTATATCTAGGATTATGGTTAGGAATAAACAATAATACTTGTCTTCCATCATATTCAAATAATCCACCACCATCTAAATTAATTTCTATATCATTAATATTTATTTCAACACCAGCCGTATCACCTATATTTGGAGGTTCAGGAGTTGTTGCTTTTGGTTCAAAAATTATCTTTTTTGCTCCCATTTTACTGATGGCACTATCTAGTAAATCAAAATTTATATTTAACTTCATTAATTAACTTCTAAAATCTTTCTTATTTGAATATCTGAATTTGTAATAATTCTAAAGCCAACTCTTCTAGATGCATCCTCATCTTCAATATTGTTTTTATAAATTAATTTTGAAGATGATAACCCAACTGCTGAGATATGTTTTTTAATCCAATTTCTATTATCTTTAATAGACTCAGTATTATAAATATATTTTAAAACTGATCTTGTTCTATCTTGAGAGAGTTTCATATTATAAAAGTATGTTCCTG
>JAYEIM010000315.1:0-1721 GCA_034660095.1 Campylobacterota bacterium
ATTCACTTGGATTTTTCATCTTAGTTCTTAAAGCATATAATTGAGATGCATCAGAAGTAATTAAATCACATCTTCCAGCTTCAAAACCTTTAGTAACCTGATCTGCTGTATCATAAGTGATTGGGCTGTATTTCATACCATTTGCATTGAAATATTCTGCAAGGTTAAGCTCAGTTGTAGTTCCAGCAGTGATACACACAGAAGCACCGTCTAGTTGCTTAGCACTTCTAACACCTAATTTTTTAGATACTAAGAAACCTTGACCATCATAATAGTTTACACCAGCAAAGTTTAAACCTAAAGATGTATCTCTTGAGTTAGTCCAAGTTGTATTTCTAGAAAGTAAATCAACCTCACCACTTTGAAGTGCTGTAAATCTCTCTTTTGCAGTTAAAGGCACAATAGTAACTTTTTTTGCATCTCCTAAAACAGCAGCTGCAACAGCTCTACACATATCTACATCTAAACCTTTCCATTGCTTATCAGCTCCAACCTCTGCAAATCCTGGAAGTCCTGTAGATACACCACATTTAAGTGTACCAGCTTTTTTTGTATTGTCTAATGTTCCTGCACTTGCAGTGATTCCACATGCCATTGCAGCAATAAGTGATACTTTTAATATTTTTTTCATTTTAACTCCTTAAGTTTTAATTTAAATAATGAACTCCTAAGTCTATATAAATTTTATTAAATATTATATATACATTATATATATTTTATTGTTATTTGGAAAAATGGCTATATTGTTACAATATGTTACATAGATAGATTAACATTATGTATAAGTTATGTAGTCTTATAATTACTTTAACTTATACTATTAAAGTGGTAATTCAATTGTAAATTCAATTCGCTTAGAATATTACAACAATAAACAACGACTTTTAGAATAAATTAAATTCTATCGGATGCTTTTTTATATACTTCCATATCATCTCTTTTGCCAATGGCAATAACTTCAACAATTATTTCATCATCAATTATTTTATATATAATTCGAAGTTGTTTTTTATTAGCATACATTTTTTTATAACCAGTTAAATCATATCCTGATTTTTTACCAAGCAATATACCAAGTTGTGGAGATGTTTTTAATTTTTCTAATTGTTTAAATATTAAAACTTTTTGATTATGTGATAAACTAGATAAATCATCATCTGCTTCTTGCTTTAAAACTATTTTATAATTCATTCAAGTCAACACCATGTCTTTTCATCGAATCTGTAAATGATACAGTTTTTGAATTTTCTCTTTGTTTTACTTTTTCATATATCTCTATATGTTCTAATGTATCATAAGCCTCTTTTAATTTTTCATATTCATCTATATTTACAATAACTGCTTCAAGTTTGTTATTTTTTGATATTGCTACTTTTTCTTTTGTATGATCAATTATATTTCCTAATACATTTGAAAAACCCCTTGCTATATCGCTAACTGACATTATTTCATCTCTTGCGTAAGCTACCATATTGAATCCTTTGTATTTTATGTAATATTTAATGTATTATACTACATAATATTTACTGTGTCAAGATATTTATAAATATTATAATTCCTTAAAAATAAATGGTTTTTAGCTTAACGGCAACTCTATCTTAAATTCAGCACCTTTATATTCAATTGAATCATAAGTATATGCAACATTACTAGCACAAATTGTTCCATTCATATGCTTAACAATCATCTCTTGACACATATATAGCCCAATACCAGTACCT
>JAYEIM010000316.1:0-8769 GCA_034660095.1 Campylobacterota bacterium
TAGTGACTTTTTCATCTCTTATATCTCTATCATCAGTAAGTCCCCATCCACTATAAAATGGACTTCCAAAGCAAGTGACTTTTTTACCATACATCAAAGCTTCAAATCCACTAAGAGAAGTGATAGTATATATATGTTCACTATACTTTATCAAACTATCTAGTCTATGTGTAGTATCTACTTCGTTTACATATTCTTTCCATTGTTGCATAGTACTTTTTGCTTTTCTGATACCTGTAAGAGTATCTGGATGTGGCTTATATATGATAAATACATCTTTATTCTCTTCTCTTACATTTTGTATAAGATCTAGGTTTGTTATAGACCTGCTACATCCATATTTTATAGACATATCATCTTCAACTTGTCCTACTACTAAGACTACTTTTTTATTTTCTATTTTATACTCTATATTTTCATCTTTTTTAGGAAAGTTATATTTTGATATACCTTTTGTTGTTATAGTGTTTATTAATTTTTTAGATTCCTCTAACTGCTCATCTGTATAGTGTATAGCATTAGTCTTCAATATATAGTTTAAATCTGACTCTGTAGAACTATCAAAATATATCCCTCTACTATCAAATGTTAGCGATAGTGGTTTAGTTTTATGCAATCCAAGACCAATAGAGCGTATAAATCCATCTTCAACTCTAGTGATATTTTTATTATTTTTTAGAAAATATCTACTGAGTTTTTCAGTTTCTTTAAAACTCCATACAAATACATCATAGTCTTGCTTTAAACTCTCTATTAATTGTATAAGTTTCCATGATGGAGTATAATGATCTGTAAAAAAAAGATGGTATCTATTTAAATACTCTTTCATATATTCTTGCTTCCAAGGAATAAAACCAATACATATAGCTATTTTTTTGTAGCATTTTTCTTCATAACCTTTTAAAAATAGTTCTTTATCAGTTGAGAATATAGCTCTATTATATGCCCTAACATACAAAAGTACTTTTTGTAATGAAACGGGGATATTTTTTTTCAATATTTTTTTCATCTCTCTTTTTTTCCTATTCATATTTATTATTAAATTTTACATAAGGGATAGAATGCTTTTCAAAATGCAACTTATGCCACATTCTCCATCTTTTCATCTGATGCATCCTTTTTTGGTTTTTACCCGTTTGATTTGACGTAGATGCTGTTGTAGTTAAAGACCCTGGTCTTTGTGCACATATAGTTAATACCTTATCTATATGTAATACATCTTTTTTTATAAAATTTTTTATCCTTTCAAAATATTCAGAATCATTTCCAAAACGCCCAGTTCGATAGTATCCAAGTTTCTCAAAAACTACTCTATCAAACATAAGAGATAACATACAGTTTCTATCTACAGGATAGATTATAGGTGAGTAAAAATACCCATTTGGTTGGATTCTAGCAAGTTTTGATAAACTAGCTAAACAGTCATTGTTTTTATGTTGGTTTATATGCTGTTCTATTCTTTGTGGGTGAGCCCAGTCGTCTGCATCATGAAAAGTTATATACTTACCAGTTGAATGAGTTAGTCCAACATTTCTAGCTACATATGTACCACTATTTTTAATCGAAAGTATTTTTATATTGGGATAGTCTACTTCTAATTTATTTAATACATCCAAAGTACCATCAGTACTACCATCATTTATGATAATTATTTCAATATTTGTATATGTTTGGTTTAATATAGACTTAACTGAGTGATATATTAGAGATGCACAATTATATACTGTGATTATAACACTTACTTTTTCATCACAATTACTAAGTTTATCGTTATGCTTAGTAGTTATGTTGTCAATGTATAGATTTTTATCTTCATCTATTTTTTTTATCTTATACAAACTTCTATTTTGAAAGTACTTTTCTAATAGTTGCACATCTTCAATATCTTTATTCTTTTTAATAGAATTGTAAAGTAAAAACAAAATTTTATCATCTTTTTTAGATTTATCTAAAAAAAATATTTCCGATTTTTCCATATTTTTAGACAAATAATTTTTTATAACCATAGCGTACTCACTATTTTGAAAGATACTTTTACTACATATATCTGCCAACTTAATATTTGTCTGTACAAGTAACTTTAGTGCATGTTCTTTTCCTAAGTATGCTTTTAAGAATAGTTTGATTTTATTCATATAATAAAACAATCTAAAATTCTTTTTCTAATAAATTTATCTTATCACTTAACTTATGAATATTAAATGACAAAGCTTTGTTTTCAATTATTTTTAAATATTCATCAATATTATCTTTTGTTAGTAAACCATTTTCTTTAGATATCCACTTTAGCATTTTAGCATTTATAGAATAATGATAATGAGCAGTATCTTTATAATTTTCAATTTTATCTAAAAAATTTCTATCCTCAAATCCATACACCTTTAAATTATTATAAGTCGATGATTTTTCTACATAATATTTAATTATTTTTTTATTTAATTCAAATTTATCTGGCATGTATTGAGCCCATCTAGCAAATCTAAATCTATAATGGGGAGGAAATACGCAAATAAAATTAGTATTAGGATTCTTAACAACTGTATTTAACACATATTTATCTATACCTTTTTTTTGTTTTTTAAATTCTTTATCCACATCAAAAAGCTTCTTTATTTTATTTTGTTTAATCTTTTTACTTGTATTCTTAATTAAATTTAAATATTTCTTATTTCTTACTTTGTTATTAGGAGTTTTATTGTTTATCCAGTTTTCTAGTCCATCAAATCTATCTATATTTTTTTTTAAATTAAAATCTGCAAGTGGTCTATCTAAAGAGCTTACTTTAAAATTAAATTTATTTTTATTCAGATTAAAAAAAATATATTTTAAATATTTATCATTCATATAAATTTGAAAATCATTAAATATATTGTTATCAAATAAGAATGGAGAAAAACGTTTTGGAAAATTATCAAAGTCATAAGTATAATAATCTAAAGAATATATAACATTTTTTATTTTTTTATTTTGTATAGCATAATTCATAATCATACTTCTTTCATTATGTGATCCTCCTGATAAAGATAAGTTAATAAAATCACCTTTAATATATTTTGATGCTTCTGCTGATAAAGTGTTTTTGAGCATACTTGTCCCAATTATTATAGAATCAAAACTATTGTTTTTTATAATACCAGGAGCTTGCTCATACATATGTTTATTCATATATAAATTTTTACCAAACCAATTCTGATGAAATACTTTTAATGGATCTTTTATAAATATCATTCCAAAAAAGAATATTATAGGAATTAATACCAAAATTAAAAATGAGAATACTATTTTTTTACTTTTCATATTACTCCTAAAAATTAAAATATATAAATTCTGTATATGTGGAAATAGACATATTTAATATAGCAAATAAAAAAACTAATGAAAAAAACACTAAATGTTTTTTTGTAAAAGTATTATTTCTATTTGAGTCACGGTACGAAACTATTTGAAGACTATTTTTATATTTAATAACAATAAAGAAAACAATTATTATAAAGAAATAAGTTTCAAATCCAAAAATAAACAATTTGCTACTAACACCCTTTATTTTAGGCATTAGAAAGGAAAGTTGATAAAATGTTTTATTATAAATATACACAAAACTTTTAGAAAAAATAAGGTCTGAAAATCCAAACATACCCTTAAGTACTTTAATAGCATCCTCCCATTCTTTAGCTCTAAAAAAAATCCAAGCAATATTAATAAAGTTAAAGGTAATAAACCAAGCTAATATTGAATTCAATTTAAATCCAATTTGTTGCCATAATCTATGAACAACTAAAGCAAGTCCATGTAAAAATCCCCAAAAAACAAAAGTCCAACCAGCCCCATGCCATAAACCACCAAGAATAAAAGTAGACATAAGGTTATTGTATGTCCTAAAATTCCCCTTTCTATTTCCACCTAGAGGTATATAAATATAATCTCTTAAAAATCTGCTAAGTGTGATATGCCATCTTCTCCAAAAGTCTTGTATATCAGTTGCTTTATATGGGGAGTTAAAGTTTATAGGAAGTTTTATATTAAATAAAAGTGCTATACCAATAGCCATATCTGTATAACCACTAAAATCAAAATACAACTGAAAAGTATAAGATAAAGATGTAGCCCAAGCTTCAAATAAATTTAATGTAGTTGCCGTATCAAATCCAGCTGTTGCCCAAACAGCAAAAGTATCAGCAATAACAACTTTTTTAAATAAACCAATAGAGAATATAAAAAGCCCCATCGCTATATTTCTATAGTTTTTTACTTTGTTTCTTGTTTTAGCAAATTGTGGCATCATCTCTTTATGATGAACAATAGGACCTGCTATTAGTTGAGGGAAAAAAGTCACGAAAAGAGCATAGTTCAAAAAGTCATACTCTTTTGTTTCATGCCTATACCTATCAACTAAATATGATATCTGTTGAAAAGTAAAAAAGGATATTGCTAAAGGTAAAGCTAAATCTAAAGTAGGAATATTACTATCAGATACAAGGTTTATATTGTCTATGAAAAAATCCATATACTTGAAATATCCAAGTAATGTTATATTGGAGATAATACCAAAAGTTAATATTAATTTTTTAGAAAACCTATGATGACCCTCTTTATTGTTTAAACTATTTCCTATTACATAATTAAAAAGCATTGAAGAAATTATAAGTGGCAAATATGCTATATTCCACCAACTATAAAAAAACAAACTGCTAAATACTAAAAAACCTTTTGAAGCTTCGGTGAGTTTTTTGTGATTTAGATAAAAATATATAATAAATGTTATTGGTAGAAAAGCAAATATAAACTCATAACTATTAAATAACATTTTACTAAAACACTCTTATTAATATAAAGTTGAACTATTTAAATTTAGTAAAATATCATCAGTTTTAACAGAACCTGCTGGATGAGAGTTAAACTTTCTAGGACTATGAGGAAAAGTCATATATGCATTATTTAAATCAATTGATTTATGCCACTCCATCCATTGGTCTCTATAAAACTTTCTACTATCCGATATGCCTGTAGTTTTAGATACACCATGATTTGGGTCATTTGTCAGACTTGTTTCTATATCTAAACAAATCATTGACAATTGACGTAATACTACAAAATTTTCACCTAATATCTTTTCAGCACGAGAAATCATTTCACTGTCAGCACCAAATTTTACACTATCCCAATACCCTAAAGTATCTTTTAAAAAAGATGATTGAAACATAGTAGAAATTGATGCTAGCCTTGTAGCACCATCATCAGAAGTTTTTCCAATTTTATTTAAATGTACAATTTTTCCATTTTTATCCATTCTAATCATTTTGGTTATAGTCGCTTTTACATTTTGATGTTCAACCATATACTTAACTTGATTTTCAATTCTTTGAGGATGAGCCCAATCATCTGCATCATGTCCCGTTATATATTCTCCACTAGATATGTCTAAAGCATAATTTTTTGATACATATGGTCCAACATTACAAATATTTTTAAGATATTTTATTCTAGAATCTATTTTTGATAATTCTTTTATTTTAGCCAAAGTGTTATCCGTACTACAGTCGTCAACTATAATAATTTCAATATTCTTCCATGTTTGATTTATTAATGAGTTTACTGAATGTTCTATAAAGCTTTCAGCATTAAAAGCTGGCATTATTATTGAAACTAACGGACCATCTGTTTGAGCATAATTACATTTTGCATAAATATTAAAAAAGTTATTCTTATTTGTTTCATAAAGTTGTATCGGCTCTATCTTAAATTGTTTTAAGTATTCATTAATTCTTTTTAGCCATTTAGTTGGTGATTTTATATCTCTATTTGCTTTCAATAATTCAATAGTATAGCTATCAAGACCTTTTGCATATTTTTTAGCAAAATCTATTCCTTCGTTGACATGACCATCATTTATTAAATTATTTGCCTGCCATATGATAGCTGACTTCATTGGTTTTGGGTAATTTATTGCCTTACTGTTTTTTTTAATGTTACAATCATTATTAGATCTGGATTTATTTATTAATGTTTTTTCATTATTAAATTCTTTTTTTGCCTTATATAATGCAAATGGTATCTTAAACCATTGTGTAATACTATGAGAATTACTAGTAATAGCATGACCTAATTTAAAAGTAAGTAATTGTTTTGTTCTTTCTAATTTATCTTGAAATACATCAACATCACTTTTTACTTGTCCTAATTCTATATCTAAAATTTGTAGTTTTTTCTTATTATCATTGTTTTTATTTTTTAAAACTTCAAATTCTGATGAAAGTCTTTGGTTCTGATTCTCTTTTTCTTCAATTGTTTCTGAAAGTTTTTGATTCTCATTATCTTTTTCTTCAATTGTTTCTGAAAGTTTTTGATTCTCATTATCTTTATCACTGTATTCCAAAGATAGTAAGTTATACTTTTCTTTCAATTCAAATAATTCATTTACAACTCTAAAAGGATTTTGTTTTGCAAACTTATCTGAAATATATGCTAAATTAATTCGTCTTAATTTTGGAGAATCATCTATCCATTCAAACATCTGTTCATAAATTCTAAATAGATTATATCCTTTACTTATCATTATATCATCAATATTTCTATAATAAGTTTGTTGCTTATTGTCTGGACTAACTCCAGCTTCAATATATAAAATATCTACTTGCTGATTTTCTAAAGTACTTTCAGCACTTAACAAAACTTCTTTTTCATAACCCTCAACGTCAACTTTTAAAATAGAAATATGGTTTTCTGTAATATTATTTACTAAACTATCTAAAGATATTGAATCTACTTTTATACAATCACTATGCTCCAAGCTATCATCATTGATAACTTTACTCATTGATAAATTTTTTTGCAATATTAAATCTTTATTTTCACCTATAGCCTTATTGTATAAGTGAGTATTTTTAGACTCAAGATTCGATATGTTTTCTTCTAACTTAGAAAAATTATCTGGATTTGGTTCAAATAAATGAGACTCTCTAATATTTAATTTTGAATTAAATTCTAAAAAAGTTTCACCTATATATGCACCAATATCAACATAAGTAAGTCTCTTTCCATAAAAAAAAGGAGTAATGTCATCGATAAACTCCTCAAATGTACCTCGTTCATTTACCATAATTGACCTTTTACAATCTTCCATCTGCATCAGATAAAATAGATTTAATATCAAATACAACTTTATTATCATTAGATATGTCTAACTGTTTATAATTTTCATGTCCTACAGCCAATATAACTGCTTGATAATCATCAAAGTTATAACTATCTTGTAAATCTAAATCATATTCATCTTTTACTTCACTTTCATCAGCCCAGTAATCACTTACATCAACTTTACAACCATACTCTTTCATCTCATTTATAATATCTATAACTTTAGTATTTCTTATATCTGGACAGTTTTCTTTAAAAGTTATACCTAGTACTAGTACTTTTGAGTCTTTTATAGGCAGTCCTTTTTGTATCATAAGTTTAATAGTTTTTTCAGCCACATACTTACCCATACCATTATTGATCTGTCTTGCACCTAAAATAAGATTTGGTTTGTATCCTAACTCTTCTGCTTTAAATGTAAGATAATATGGATCTACCCCTATACAATGTCCACCAACTAAACCTGGCTTAAGTTTTATAAAGTTCCATTTTGTAGCCGCTGCTTCTATTACATCGTTTGTATCTATATCCATAGTATCAAAGATAAGTGCAAGTTCATTTATTAGAGCTATATTTACATCTCTTTGTGTGTTTTCTATCACTTTAGATGCTTCTGCAACTTTTATCGAACTACATTTATGAGTACCTGCTGTGATGATTGACTTATATAAGTTATCTACAATTGTTGCAATATCAGGAGTAGAACCTGCTGTCACTTTTAGTATCTTTGTAACTGCATGTTCTTTATCTCCTGGATTTATTCGTTCTGGACTATATCCACAAAAAAAGTCAGTATTAAACTTCATACTTGAAGTTGATTCAAGTTCTGGTACACACACTTCTTCTGTAACACCAGGGTATACAGTAGATTCATAGATGACAATATCACCTTTTTTAAGTACCTTACCTATCATCTGAGATGATTTTACTAAAGGAGTTAGGTCAGGTCTGTTTGAAGAGTCAATAGGAGTAGGAACTGTAACTATATAAATATTTGAATCTTCTATATCTTTTAAATCATATGAATATTTTATAGTTTTTTCAACTTCTAAAAGTTGATTTTCATCTAATTCCAATGTTCTATCAAAGCCTTTTCTTAATTCTTCAATTCTTGGCTTATTTATATCAAACCCTACTACATCATAATTTTTTGCAAAAGCATGTGCAAGAGGTAACCCTACGTATCCTAATCCAATAATACATATTTTATTATTCATGTTATTCCTTATTTTAATTTTATATGTCTAAATCATACATTTGTACAACACCAACTAAATTATTATTAATATCAACTACAACTAAACTATTTATCTTATTTTCTGTCATCATTTCGCTAGCTACGACTAGCTTCCCCTGGATGTAAGAAAAAGCTAGGTGTACCAGTACTTGCCAAAGTAGCCGCTATTTTTTTACCTATAATTCCCGATTTACCCATACCAGATATGATAAATTTACCTTTACACTCAAAAACAGATTTGACTGCATTTTCAAAATCTTCTGTTAAAAGATTTGATAGATTTGCTATCTCTTTTGATTCTATTTCAAATACTTCTTTTGCAAAGTTATTAATATTCATATAACATCCCTCTTAAAATCATCTTCAATTCTTACTATATCATCTTCACCAAGATACTC
>JAYEIM010000317.1:0-8743 GCA_034660095.1 Campylobacterota bacterium
AGTATTTGACCTTTTTGATCAAATGGGTGCTACTGAAGAACAACTTGAATTTGAAGTTGTTTATGCAGCTGCTAAAAATGGTTATGCAAAAATCTCTTTAGATGATCCAGATGAAAATATGATACCTTTACTTGATTTAATTGTTGAAAAAGTTCCTGCACCATCAGGAAGTGATGAAAATGGTCTTCAGCTTCAAGTATTTAATCTTTCTCATGATAACTTCATAGGTAAAATTGGTGTTGCTAGAATCTTTAACGGTACAATCTCTATGGGTGAAACAGTTGTTTTAGTTAAAGCTGATGGTGAAAAAGTTAATGGTAGAGTTTCTAAACTTATTGGATTTAAAGGTTTAGAGAGAATGGATATCAAAAAAGCTGGTCATGGTGATATTGTTGCTATTGCTGGATTTGAGACTATTGATGTTGGTGATTCTTTATGTGATCCTAAAAATCCAATGCCTTTAGATCCAATGCATATTGAAGAGCCTACTTTATCTGTATCTTTTGCAGTAAATAACTCTCCATTAGCTGGTACTGAAGGTAAATTTGTAACTTCAAATAAAATTCAAGAAAGACTTGAAGCTGAGATGAATACAAATATTGCAATGCAATTTGAACCAAAAGGTGATGCTGCATTTGAAGTAAGAGGAAGAGGTGAACTACAAATCACTATCCTTGCTGAAAATATGAGAAGAGAAGGTTTTGAGTTCTCTATTTCTAGACCAGAAGTAATCGTTAAAGAGATTGATGGTGTTAAGTGTGAGCCATTTGAACATTTAGTTTGTGATGTTCCAGATGAATTTTCTGGTACTGTTATAGAAACTTTAGGTAAAAGAAAAGCTGTAATGTCAAATATGGTTCCAATGGGTGATGGGCAAACAAGAATTGAGTTTGAAATTCCTGCAAGAGGACTTATCGGATACAGAGGTCAGTTCTTAACAGATACAAAAGGTGAAGGTGTTATGAATCACTCATTTTTAGACTTTAGACCACACTCTGGTTCAGTTACTTCTAGAATGAATGGTGCATTAGTTTCAACAGAATTAGGTGAAGCAGTTGCATTTTCTATCTTTAATCTTCAAGACAGAGGACTAATGTTCATATCTCCACAAACAAAAGTTTATGCTGGTATGGTTATTGGTGAGCATTCAAGAGCAAATTGTCTTGATGTAAATCCTGTAAAAGCAAAAGCACAATCAAATGTAAGGTCTTCAGGAGCTGATGAGGCTATTAAGATTATTCCTGCTATTGATATGTCTTTAGAGCATGCTTTAGAGTGGATTGAAGATGATGAACTTGTTGAAATCACTCCTATTTCTATTAGAATTAGAAAAAGAGAGTTAGATGCAGGATTAAGAAGAAGAGCAGATAAAGCAAAAAAAGATTTAAAAAAATAATCACTTTATAAAAGAATTTGATAAATGGTACTATGTAGATGGTATTTTTTTAGAAAACTTATAGTAAAATGATGCAATTAGAAATAAAAGGAACAAAATGCAAATTTATGTAGGTAATATGAATTACAGAACGACAGAAGAAGATATCAATGGTTTATTTTCGCAATATGGTGAAGTAGAATCAGTAAAATTAATCAGTGATAGAGAAACAGGAAGAGCTAAAGGTTTTGGTTTTGTTACTATGAGTGATGATGCTGCTGCAAAAGAAGCTATCGAAGCTTTAAATGAAAAAGAATTCGAAGGTAGAACTTTAAGAATAAACGAAGCTAAACCAAGAGAAGAAAGACCAAGAAGAGAATACTAGTCTTAGTTTTTACAAAAAGAGAGGGGAGATGAGTTTTTCATCTCCCTTTTTTTATGTAAAATTTATTCTTGGTACCTAATATTAAATAATTTTTAGGTATAATCACGCTTATTATATTACAAACAAGGTTTACATTATGAGTTTAAAAGAAGATATTAATTATATAAAAGAAGAGATCTCTACAGAAGAAAGCTTTATGGAAAAGTTTTTTAAAACAGAGCAGTTTTATAAAAAATATAAAAATACAATTATTGGTGGAGTATCAGTGATAGTAATTGCTATAGCTGGTTTTTATATATCAAGTTACTTAACAGAACAAAATAAAATAGAGGCAAATAAAGCTTTTAATACTTTATTAACCGATTCAACAAATAAAGAAGCGATAGCTATACTAAAAGAAAATAATCTAAAATTACTTGAAGTTATAAACTTTACTAAAAATAGTACATCTAATACAGATATAGAATTTTTAAAAGAGTTAGACTTATACTCTAAAGCGATGAAAGAAAATAATATAGATAAGATCTCAGCTGTATCACAAAATCAAAACTTTCTATTGAAAGATTTTGCTATATTTAATAAAGCATTAATTCAAACACAAAATGAAAAATATTTAGATGCAAAAGAGACATTAAAACAAATTCCAGAATCTTCTGATATTGTTGCTCTATCAAAAATGTTAGCCCATTTTTTAATTACAAAATAGATTAAGATATTTTAAGAATGAAACAAATTTATCTATCTCTATTTTTTATATTATTATTTATATTTCAAGGTTGTAGTTCAAAACAATACTTTGAACCAGAATCGATGGAATATATGAATGTAGAGATACAAGATATCAACTCTACAATTATTGATTATAATAGTGATGGAGCAACTTTAGAAAATGGACAATTTATATCTAAAGATGGTATATCAACTATAACATTAGATAAAAACTATAAGTTTTTAAATAGTAATAATAATATTGTTACATCTTCCGATGATAATGGCTCAATATCTATAAATAATAATAAAGAAATTAAGAAATTAAAATTTGATAAAAATATAGTTTCAGCTGCAATAAAAAACAATTTAATTGCTTTTGGTTCAGTTGATAATTCTATAAATCTATATGATATAAAAAGTGAAAAAATAGTTTTTAGAGATTATTTAAAACACTCATTTGTAAATGATATAAAAATAGCAAATCCAATTTTCTTAAATACAGTTATACTATATCCAACACTTGACGGAAAGATTGTAATTGTTGATATAAAAAATCGTAAAGTAGTAAAATCAATAAATTTTGACCCAAGATCAGAAATAAACAATATCATATTTCTAAAAACAATAGGGGATTCTCTAATAGCTGCAACTTCAAAAAAGATATTTAGTTTTGTAGATGGTAAAACAAAAATAGTAGATTTTGATGTTAGAAATATCATTATAAAAGATAAATATATCTATATAGCTACACTTGATGGAAATTTAATAAAATTTGATGAAAAACTAAATGAATTAAAAAGAAAAAAATTTAAATTTGCAAAGTTTACTACCATTGGTTATGGTAAATATTTTTATGCATTAGAATCTCAAGGGTACTTGATAAAGCTTGATGAAGATTTTGATAAAGCAGATATATTCTATTTATATTTTGATGATAAGGAAAAAGTTATATCTATTGAAGATAAATTATATTTTGAAGATGAATATATAGTTATAGAATAATGTCTAATATATTAGTTGCTTTTCAAGAGCACCTGACAATTATAAAATCACTATCTCTAAATAGTGTAAAAGCATATATATCAGATTTAACTGAATATGAAACTTTTTTACTAAATAAAAATAAAGAACTATTAAACTCAACAAGTGATGATCTTATTAGTTATCTTAAAGATGTGACTAATCCAAGAACGCAAAATAGATATTTAAGTAGCATAAATAGTTTTTATAACTTTGCAAATGAGTATTATGATGATATCAATACCCCAAAAGCATCTTTTGCAAAAATTCCTAAAAAACTACCAAAATATTTATCAAATGGATATATTTTAAAAACACTTAATACTATAGATAAGACAAAAGAGATAGGATTGAGAGATTATGCTATCATACTATTTTTATATGCCACTGGTATAAGAGTTAGTGAGTTATTACAAGTTAAAAAAGATGATATAAATGATAATTGGGTCAAAATCTTGTATGCAAAAGGTTCAAAACAAAGAATAGTACCAATAGCTAAAAGTGCAATAGATGCAATAGATAAATATTTAGATATAAGAAAACATAAAAGTCAATATATTTTTTTAAATTATAAAGGTAACCACCTAAGCCGTATATCTATTTTTAAAATAACCCAAAAATATTTTGGTGTATCACCGCACACATTTAGACACTCTTATGCAACTGCACTTATTTTAGGAGGGGCTGACTTAATGGTGGTAAGTGAATTACTGGGACATTCAAATATTGAAACAACACAAATATATACACATATACAACAACAACATTTAGCACAAACTATAAAAGAGTTTCATCCTATAAATCAAAGGAGTTTAGATGGTATTATGTGATATTGGAAATACAACATTTCATTTTAAAACTAAAAATAGAGATTTTAAAATAGGAGTTAATGACTCTTTAAAGTCGCTATTTTCAAAAGATAAAAAAATATATTTTATTAGTGTAAATGTAAAAGCTACTAAAAAACTTTTAAAACAATATCCAAATGCTATAAATATAGACAATATAATAAACTTTAAAACTTTATATCAAGGTATGGGGATAGATAGAAAAATAGTATGTAGTTCTATAAAAAATGGAATTATCATAGATATTGGAAGTGCTATCACTGTTGATATTATGAAAAATAAAAAACACAAAGGTGGATTTATATTTCCTGGAATTGAGGCATATAAAAGAATTTATCCTAATATATCAAAAAAACTATCATTTCAATTTTCTAATAATATAAATTTAGATAAAATTCCATTAAATACAAATGATGCTATAAATTATGCAGTTATAAATGCAATAATAGCACCAATACAAAATATTTATAAACAATACGGCTTACCACTATATTTTACTGGTGGAGATAGTAAAGTGTTGTTAAAATATTTTAAATATAAAGATGTAAAATATAAAAAGAATTTAATATTTAAAAGTATGTTAAAAATAATAAATTCTAAAAAGGAAAATAGATGTTAACTATTGCTTTACCTAAAGGTAGAATCGCAGAACAAACACTAGAAAAATTTGAAAAAGTTTTTGATGAAAAATTTATCTTTGAGGATAGAAAACTTATTTTAAAAAAAGCTGGTTTTACTTTTTTAAATGTGAGAAATCAAGATGTACCAACTTATGTTATGCATGGTGCTGCTGACTTAGGTGTAGTTGGATTAGATGTTCTTGAAGAGAAGGAGTATGATCTTATTAAACTTCTAGATCTTAAAATAGGGCAATGTAAAGTTTCTATAGGACTTCGTGCAGGTGAAGAGATTGATTGGACTAAATCAGAGATAACAGTGGCTACTAAACACACAACAATAGCAAAAAAGTTTTTTGAGAAAAAAGCTATGGCTGTGAATATTGTAAAACTTTATGGCTCTATTGAGTTAGCACCTTTAGTTGGATTGTCTGATTGTATTGTTGATATAGTTGAAACTGGTGAAACTATGAAGCAAAATGGGCTTGTAGTTGGAGATACTATTATGCAGTCAAGTGTTTTTTTAATCTCAAATAAAAATTCTTATTATAGTAAAAAAGATCAAATTTTAGAACTTGGAGAAAAGCTTGCAACCACTTGATCTTTACTCTTGTATAGAGGAGTATCTTGATTTTGAAGATGAGATTCATCATCTTTATAAAACTATTGGAGATTTAATATTATCAAAAGAGATAAAAACTCTTATAGATATAGGGTGTGGACAAGGTGAATTTTGTAATATAATGAATTTTAATGGAGTTGATACTTTTGGTGTTGACTTAAGTTCAAAACAGATAGAAATAGCGTTGAAAAAAAATGTGAAAGCACAATGTATAGATATAAAAGATATAAAAGAAAAATATAATTGTGCAACTGCTACTTTTGATGTATTAAACTATATATCTAAAAAAAACATAACAGAATTCATATCTAACACATACAATCTTTTAGAGGATGATGGCTACTTTATATTTGATATAAATACACTATATGGTTTTGAAGAGGTTTCACAGGGTGCGTTGACGATTGATACACAAAATAAATTTATATCAATAGATGCTAACTATCAAGATAATGTATTATATACAGATATTACTCTTTTTGAAAAACAAAATGATTTGTATAAAAAAAATAGTGGCACAATTGAGCAGTTTTATCATTCGAAAGAAGATATAACTTTGATTTTAGAATCAATAGGATTTAATATTGATGAGATAATTGAGTTTAATCTCCATAGTACTAATCAAAGTGACAAACAAATATTTATATGTAAAAAGGGGTTAAAATGATTTTTAATATTGTAGAAGATATAAACTATAGAAATATGCTAGAGGGGCAAATATTTGAAGTTATTGAATATTTAATTGAAAAAGGTGAAGAATTTTCTATAACAGCAAATATAAAAGGTATAGATTTCAATCCAGAAATCCCTGAAGCTATTGCTGAAACATTTCCACACTTTACACTATTTACATTGGCTAACTATACATATACAACTATAGAGCTTACTGAAACACATATAAGTTTTGAGACAGGTTTTGGAGCAGAGAATTTTGGTTCGGTTGTAACTATTCCATTATACGCAATATTTCAAATAGTTATAGAGGAATCAATCTTATTTTTAAATCCAACAGCTACAGTTGAGAAATACTTCTCTAAAGATAAAGATGAAAATTTAGACCAAGAGACTCGATCTAAAAATGCCTTTATGATGAATAATAAAAATAAGAAACTCTTAGATTAAGGATAAAAATGACTAAAAAAATCAGCTACACACTTTTGATATTAAGTTTATTTATAGGATGTGAAAGTAGTAATAATGACAATAGTAGCAGTACTAGTATAGATTCTAAATATCAGGTTGAAGTTTTTACAACAGCACCAGTTATTAATGCTTTTGTAAAAGACTCAAATAATCAAATATCATCATATGATAATAATACAAGTAAATATCTATTTGCCAATGAAATTGTTTATCCTATAACTGTAACATTTAATAGTGATACATTTATTGATATCGATTATGATGGTAATAAAACAGCTATAGATGTTTTACCAAAATTCAAAGAACTCAAAAGCTTTTGTAATAGTACTAACTTGCTTACGACATTATATTATACTTCACAATATCAAGATATAAATACAACTACAACTGAATATAAATCTGATTTGACAAACAAGTATAATGTTGATGTATGTAATAATAATGATAGTGCTAAAATATTATTTGCACTATCAAACTACATCTTTTCAAAAGATAGTTCTGAAAATATTGATTTATCAATATCAACTGATATTTATTTAGATGATGCAAATATGATAGAAGAAATATCAGAAGTCAATAACTTTTTTGATGTTAAATTAAGTAGCTTATCTACTAGTAATGATAAAATTAAATATTATTCGTTGTATAACTCTCTTATAAATCTTGATAAAAAAATATTTAAAAGAGTAGATACCATACATATACCTTTGATACCTGAACTTTTACGATCAAGTTTAGTAGTTGATAATCAAAATGTATCTAATGATGTATTTGATATTGAAATTGTAAATGACATTGTATATAATGCAGCAGGACATGATACATTAACATCTACCGATAAGTTATTGAGTAGTTATACAGTATACAGTAATCCATCATTAGAAAGTTTTGGTAGTAGTCTTTATAGTCAAGATTACAATAATAGTACTTGTCTATTTGTTACAAATAGTATGGCAGGAATATCAACTTATAGTTTAAATAGTACTGGAGCAACACATACACAAGATATAGTATCATATAACAATGCAGGTAGTGATGAAAACCTATCAGTAGATGATGGAATATCATATGTTAATGGTTATGTGTCATTTAGTGAATCAAAAAGACTACTTGGAGTAAGTACAAAAGACAAGGGATTTTATCTGATAAATATTAAAGATAATATGAATAATTGTACTAAATCAACTGATATTAATAGTACTGATTTTTTAATAGAAGAAACATCAGGGTATAGTGTATCTTCAGCATTTAAAGGAGATGGTACATATCTATATCTTACAAATAAAAATAATATTATTACAGGATATAATATCCAAAACTTAAACAAAGACAATATAGAGGCATCAAAAAAAGATTTTACATTAACAACTGATATAGAATACTATAATTTACTTCTTATCAATAGTGGTAATGACCTATTTGTAACTACAAATAAAGGTGTAGAGCTATACGATGTGAGCTCTAGTAATAACTTAAGCTTAATTAGTGATTATACTAGTGAGGGAGCTGAAACTGATTATATATCAAAACTAGAAACAAATGATGAATTCTTAATTTTTACAGATGCTTTTTATGGTATAAAAATTTTAAAATTAAGTACAGATTTAAAACCTGAGCTATGTGGTGTTGCTTATTTTTCATTGTTAAATAAACCAACAGAACTAGCAAAAGTAACATCTTTAAAATATGACAGTGATAAGTTATATGTTGGAGTTTCTGAATATGGAATCAAAAAAATAGATTTTAATTCTATGTTATTTGAACATTGTAAATAATACCAATAAAAAGCTGTTAGATTAAGAGATTTATTGTAACTTAAGAGAAAAGGTACCTGACATCATTATTCTATCAAAATAGAATAAAAATAGTAACTTTATTTTAAGCAATAAGTGCAGAGATAAGTCGTGTCAAACTCTATGATTATATCACTTATTTAAACGATGGGCAAATGCTACTTCTTTACCCTAGTTCCCATCGTCCTCGATGGGAATTCATACTTGTATTTTTCTATTTATAATTATT
>JAYEIM010000318.1:0-1714 GCA_034660095.1 Campylobacterota bacterium
CCCCTTCAACTATTAAGCTTCCAGACAATATTTTGTCAACTTTGTACATAAAATCTTCACTTATTAAAATTGATGAAACAAAAATCAGATGAAATTTTATGAAAATAGCTAAAATTAAGCCACTTAAGCTTTGATAAAAATCAAGTTTGGCAGGTAATCTATTTTTTGTACCATCAACTTTTTTATCTATTAATCCCTCTATAATATGGTCCATTTTTTTATTTCGTTCCACTTATTTTCCTTTTTATATTTATAAATTGGATTATATCCCTTATTTAATAAAATTTCTGTTATTCTAGTACCATAATTAAAATAAGTAGGAAAATAGGTATGAAAATAGTATTTTTAGATAGAAAAACTTTAGGTGATGATATAACACTAAATCAATTTGAAAAGTTAGGTAATATAGTAAGTTATGATAGTACAAAGTCAGATGAAACATTATATAGAGTAAAAGATGCCAATATAGTTGTAACAAATAAAGTAGTTATTGATAAAACTATTATGGATAATAGTAATATAAAACTTATTTGTATAGCAGCAACAGGTATGAATAATATTGATTTAGAGTATGCTAAACAAAAGGGCATAGTAGTTAAAAATGTAGTTGGTTATTCCACTTCAAGTGTAGCACAACTCACATTATCATATGTATTGCAGTTTGTACAACAGATAAATTTTTATGATAATTATGTAAAATCTGGCAAATGGCAAAAAAGCGATATCTTTACAAATAATGATAAACCATTTTATGAATTAGACGGAAAAATATGGGGTATTATAGGTTTTGGGAATATTGGTAAAAAAGTGGCACAAATAGCCCAAAGTTTTGGTTGTAAAGTTATATATTATTCTACAAGTGGAAAAAATAATGATTCTTCATATTCGTCAGTATCATTAGAGGAGCTATTGAAAACTTCAGATATAGTTTCTCTACACTGTCCACTAAACGAACAAACAAATAATTTAATAAACAATACAAATTTAAAAGATATGAAAAATGGTTCAATTTTATTAAATCTAGGAAGAGGTGGATTGGTAAATGAGCAAGATATTGCAAATAGTATAAATGATGGACAAGATATATACTTTGCAACAGATGTTGTTACTGTAGAACCTATAATTGAAAGTTCACCTTTATTAACAATAGAAGATAAAGCAAGAGTTATTGTAACTCCACATATTGCATGGGCATCAAAAGAGGCAAGGCAACGACTTTTAGATGGGATTGAAAAAAATATAAAATCATATCAAGTAACAAATCCTAGTAAACTTATATAATAGAATTAATCAATACTATATATTTATTTAGGTATAATCGCGAAATAATAGAGATATATAGATAAATTGAAGGAATAAAATGAGAGATATTAGAAATATTGCCGTTATCGCACATGTTGATCATGGTAAAACAACACTAGTAGATGAGTTACTAAAACAATCAGGTACTTTTGACGAGAGAGCTGAAACAGAAGAAAGAATGATGGATAGTAATGACATCGAAAAAGAAAGAGGGATTACAATCCTTGCTAAGAATACCGCTATTGATTATAAAGATACAAGAATTAATATCATAGATACTCCAGGGCATGCTGACTTTGGTGGAGAAGTTGAGCGTGTACTTAAAATGGTTGATTCTGTTTTATTACTTGTTGATGCACAAGAGGGTGCTATGCCTCAAACTAAATTTGTTGTAAAAAAAGCATTAGAATTA
>JAYEIM010000319.1:0-1708 GCA_034660095.1 Campylobacterota bacterium
TAGCATACCAAAGCATGATATAGAAGTTGAAAAGTTTCTAGAAGATCTTAAACATGATCCAGATTACAACCGTGAACTTATCGATGAGAATATTGTAAAAACGATAAATGGTATAGATACAAGTATAACAAAAACTAAACAAGACAGATTTAATATAGATAGAGCAAATATCGAAAAGAATGGTAAATGGTTAGATAGTGATACAAATCTATTATGGCAAGTAGAAGTACCAAGTAAATTGATGAGTTGGTATGAGGCTTTAGAGTATGCAAAAACATTAAACAAACAAAACTATCTAGGTATCAATACCTGGAGAGTTCCAACTATAGAGGAGCTATTTACAATCCGTCAAGATAAACCACACTTAAACCATAACTATAAAGATGAACCAAAAGTTTATACACATATTGTACTTCTGCTACTAGATTCTATGAAAAATGAAACTCAAAACTATTGGAGTTCTACAGAGTTTGAACACAATGATTTAGAAGATGGTATAAACTTTGCTTCATATGTAGAGTTTGGCTCAAAGGGTGGCAATAACTTTAGAAAAGATTATAAATGTTGTGTAAGATGTGTAAGTTACTATGAAGTTAAATGACCAACTAAAAACTTGAAATAAGATAGAAGATGGAACAAAATAAAAACAACGCTACATTTAAAGCTATACTAAATTTTTATATCAATTTAAAGTTAGATAATTCAGGTAATATAGAAGATACAAACTTCTACATGGAAGAGTTTTGTGGATATACATATGACTTTGAGGGAAACAAAGATAAAATGATGCACTTTAGATCTATATATACTGCAAATAGTGAAGATGAGCTAGTTGAAAAGATGGTAAAATTTTTAACTAAGATGGTTCAAAATAGTAAAGCATTTAGTAAGATACAACCTATAGATAACTTTAGTAGAATGATAGTTGAGTTTTATGATATAGAAGTGGAAGAGAAAAAGATAAACTTAACACAAAACCAACACGCTCAACATATCCACCAGTTTAATAAAAATGGTAATGGCTTCATAAGGGTAAAACATCTTAGTTTGAAAGAGTTGTTAGAATACTCTATAACTTATATTGAGAGAGTGTTTGATTGAATTGTCGTTGTGTTATTTTAAAACTTATTGTAGAAGTATTGAAAAAGGTGGGGAGTGGTTAGCTCCCCATGTGCGATTTAGTAAAGTGGTACCGCTAGGATAAATCCTACCACTATTAAGATTATTAATAATCTCAACACTGTTATTCCTTTCGCATTAAGCTCCACCACTTATAACTTTTGCGAAAAAGTTCCCACTAATAAAAAAGGGTCAGGATAAAATCCCAACCCTTTTTTAAATCCCTAATGCAGATAAGTAACCAACTTATCTATAAAAGAATTAACAGTGTTTCAATAAAATTGTACACAAATAAAATACCAATGTCAATACATCAAAAAATAAAAATCCAAAGCAAATAAACATAAAATCAGAAGATGAAAAGAGATAATACAAAAAATAGAAAGTTTAAAAAAATCTATCAAAAATGATGAGATGGAGATGTATGATTAGAAAACTTGATAAAATATTTTGCTTAATTTCTCCATTAATTCAAATTTTTATAAAATCAAAGTATAATATATACAATTTAAATATAAAGGAGATATGATTATGCAATTAACATTAAATATACCTGATTTTACACCATTTGCATTAAATAAAGATGTAT
>JAYEIM010000320.1:0-8696 GCA_034660095.1 Campylobacterota bacterium
CTATTTTGTAACCTATTGTTTATATGCTGCATTTTTTGTGTTACTACATCTTTTTGTTTCTGTTTTTTCATTGGGTCTTTTTCTACAAATATAGGCTCTCTAGTCCAAGGATCAAGTTCTGTGTAGTACATCAAAGTTGAATATGTCGATGGAGTAGGGGTAAATACCTGTACCTGCTCTGGATTTAGTTTTAAATCTGCATTTGCAAATGACTTTAAATCCTCCATATCTTTTTGAGTACTACCTGGATGAGCTGCAATCATATAGTATGTTAGAAATTGGTTTTTACCATTTTTTTTATTTAAATCTGTAAAGTTTTGTTTAAAATCAGTCAATACTTTTTTATCTGGTTTACCCATATATTTTAATACTTTTGACTCACTATGTTCAGGTGCTATTTTCATCTGTCCACTTACATGATGATCAACTATCTCTTTTAGATACTCTTTCCCATAATACTCATCATCATTTATAAGATCATACCTAATACCAGAATTTACAAATACTTTTTTTACACCATCCATTTTTCTTATATTTTGAAGTAGGGTGATGTTTCTTTTATGATTTGGTTTAAGTACAGGGCAAATTTTATACTCTTTATCTTTTGGCTTAGTAAATTTCATAGGATTAAACATACGATGACCTGTACATCTTATATCATCACAAGTTCCTTTTTTGAGTTTTTTATCACACTCATATCCATACATATTTGCAGTTGCCCCACCTACATCAGATATAGTTCCTTTAAATTTTCGGTTTTTTGTAAAAGTTTCCACCTCTTTTAATATAGACTTTTCACTTCTACTTCTTATTGTTCTGCCTTGATGTACAGAGATAGCACAAAAGTTACACTCCCCATAACAACCATGGTGAGTAGTAACAGAAAATCTAATAGTTTCCATAGCTTTTACTTTCCCTTGTGCTTCATAAAAAGGGTGAACTTCCCTCTCATAATCTAAGTTATAAACATTGTCTATCTCATCTTCTTCCATATAAAATTGTGGTGGGTTTTGTATTAGATATCTTCCATTATGCTCTTGAGATAGCCCATTGGCTGTAATTGGGTCATTGTTATCATAAAAATGATGAAACATATCTATCATCTTATTTTTGTCATTTTTGTCTTGACACTCTTTTAGTGTAGGTAGTTGAATATACTCTTCTCTTGCTAGTTTAGATATATAACATATACCTCTTATATCTTCTATGCTATTGTTGTTTTTTAAAGCATTTGCAATTTCAACTATAGATTTTTCAGCCATACCATAAACTAAAATATCAGCTTTTGCATCAAAAAGAATCGAACCTCTAACTTTATTTGACCAAAAATCATAATGTGCAGTTCTTCTTAAACTAGCTTCAATACCACCTAAAACAATTGGTGCTGTATTTTTAAAGTATCTTCTTATTAGATTTGCATAAACTAAAGTCGCTCTATCTGGGCGACGATTATTCACCATACCAGGGGTAAAATCATCACTATTTCTAAACTTTTTAAGTGCTGTATAGTTTGCAACCATACTATCTACAAGTCCAGAGCTTACTCCCCAAAAAAGTTTAGGCTCACCCAATCTTTTTATATCTATATCAGATTCAAAATCAGGCTGAGCTATGATACCAACCTTAAAACCTTGTTGTAGCAATAGTTGTCCAACAATAGCCATACCACTATATGGACTATCTATATATGTATCACCACTTACAAGTATGATGTCAAGTTGTTGCCAGTTTAGTTTTTCTAACTCTTCTTTTGTTGTTGGTATAAACATATTTTATCTTTTTTTAATCTCCATAATAAACCTTCTTTATCAACTCGGTAATCTAAAAAAAAAGGCAACCCGTCGGCTACCTTCTTAATTTTAGACTCCCTCATTGATAAATTATGGGTCATCAGTTACATATAATCATGCGATAATTATAATAGGTATAAAATTAAATATACCTTAATACTACGCATCAACCTGTTTTCTAATTCTTATATGTAAATCTTTTAATTGCTCTTCATCTACGATATCTGGGGCATTTGTAAGTAAACATTGTGCTTTTTGTGTTTTTGGAAATGCTATAACATCTCTGATACTATCAGTTCCTGCCATAAGCATAATCATTCTATCGAAACCTAAAGCAAATCCACCATGTGGAGGTGCACCAAATTCTAAAGCATCTAGTAAGAAACCAAATTTCTCTCTTTGCTCCTCTTTGCTTATGTTCATTAGCTCAAATACTTTTGATTGTATCTCTTCTTTGTGTATTCTTATACTTCCACCACCAAGTTCTGTACCATTTAATACAACATCATAAGCGATTGATTCTAAGTTTTCTAAATCTTCTACATTGTTTAAATCACATTTTTCTAAGTTTGGCATTGTAAATGGATGATGTAAAGCTTTTGTTTTACCATCTTCACTCTCAAACATTGGGAAGTCAACTACCCATAAAAATTCAAATTTACCATCTTCTATTAAGTTCATCTGATTTGCAAGTTCAATTCTAAGTCTCCCCATATAATCCCATACAAGTTTTTTAGCTCCTGCTCCAAAGAAGATAATGTCTCCCACTTCCATCTCACATCTTGCAACTAACTCTTCAAGTTTTTCAGGCGTTGATTCGAAAAATTTATTAAGTGGACCTTTTAATCCATCCTCTTTCATTTGAAAATATCCAAGCCCAGATGCTCCAAATTTTCTCACATACTCTTCAAAACCTTTCATTTGTCTTTTAGAGAATACATTGTCACCATTTGGTACTTTAAGTGCTTTGATTCTGTTGTTTACTTTATCTTTAGCTATATTTGAAAAGATATCAAGTGTACAAAAGTCAAATATATCAGAAACTTCAGTCATCTTTAGATCATATCTCATATCTGGTTTGTCAGAACCATATAATTCCATAGCATCACTATATGTCATTCTATTAAATGTTTTAGGTACATCAAACCCACAAGTTGTAAATGTGTCATATAATAGTTTTTCTGCAACTGTTATAACATCATCTTGCGTACAAAATGACATCTCTACATCTATTTGTGTAAATTCTGGTTGTCTATCTGCTCTTAAATCTTCATCTCTAAAACATTTTGCTATTTGAAAATACTTGTCAAATCCAGATACCATTAAAAGTTGTTTAAAAAGTTGTGGAGATTGAGGAAGTGCATAAAACTCACCATGATGAACTCTACTTGGCACTAGATAATCTCTAGCACCTTCTGGTGTAGATTTTGTTAATATTGGAGTTTCAACATCTAAAAAGTCCATATCATTTAAACAGTTTCTTACAGCAATATTTGCTTTTGATCTAAGTTTAAATATCTCGTAAGATTTTGTACCTCTAAGTTCTAAAAATCTATTTCTTAGTTTTATCTCTTCATTTACTTTATCATCATTTAAATCAAATGGCATAGTTTTAGATTTGTTTTCAATAACTAGATTATTTAATACAATTTCAATTTTACCAGTTTTAAGATTTGGATTTTCAAGACCTTCACCTCTTGCTCTAACTGTACCTGTACAAATTAAAACAAATTCATCTCTTATAGTGTGTGCTATTGCATGAACATCAGCATTATCAGCAGGGTCACATACAAGCTGAACTAATCCACCCTTATCTCTTAAATCTATAAATATTAATCCACCATGATCTCTTCTACTATTTACCCAACCAGCTACTGTTACTGTTTGTCCAATATTATTTTCTGTTACATCTGTACAATAATGTGTTCTCAAAATATTCTCCACTTTTTATTTATCTTCTATATTTCCGCGATTATATCTAAAAGCTTATTAATATCCTATTCATCAGAGAAATCTCCACCTACATATTGTTCTATTTTATCTTCAACAACATTGGTTATATTTTCCCTTATAGCAATATATTTTATTATCTCCCCATTTTTATTTAAAATTGGTTTTATCTCACCTCTTAAAAAAAACATTTTATCAAAATTATTTACATATCTAATTGTACCTTTCCAAGATTGTTGTTTGTTTTGTAGAGTATCCCATATCTGATCTATGAGTTCAATGTCTCTTGATTCTTTGGAGAAAGTATGATATGGTTTTCCAATTATATCTTCTACTTTATATCCTACAATTTTACTAAAATTATCATTTACATATACTACTATACCATTTGTATCTAATATAGTAATAATACTATCTACATCTATATTGTCTTTGTGTTCATCTAAAATATCATCATTAAAAATAATATTATTATTGTTTATTGATTTATATACATTTAAAATCAACTCTTCAATATCTACAGGCTTATTTATATAGCCTAACATACCAATTTTTATGCTATCTCTTAGATATTCATTTTCATTATATGCAGATAAAATTATTATAGGGATAGTATTGTTTAGTTTTCTAATCTCTTTAGACATCTCTATACCGTTTAAATTTGGCATTTGTATATCAGTAATAATCAGATTAAAATCACCTTGTTTGAATTTTTCTAAACCATCCTTACCATCTATTGCAATAGTGATTTGTTCAAAAAATTCTTCTAAAATAATTATTGTAGATTCTCTTGCATCTGCATTATCTTCAACAAATAAAACTTTTAAATCCTTAAAATCATCAATAACCTTTTCAAAATCAATCTCTATCATCTTTTGCCTCCCTTTCTAGTTGTTAGTTTTATTATTATCTAATTCTATTTTAAACACTGCACCACACGATGGTTTACCATCTTGATTTATAACTTTATCATTTGATACAGTTAATTCTCCACCACAATGTTCCTCTATAATTATTTTTGACATATAAAGCCCCAATCCTGTTCCATCTTTTTCAAGTTTTGTTGAGAAGTATGGATCAAATATTTTATCGATAATATCTTCTGGTATACCACCACCATTATCACTAATTTTAAGTTCACCACAAGATGTTTCTATTGTTATTGTTGGATCTACAATATTTTTCTCTACTAAAATATCTTCAGCATTTTTTATAATATTTAAAACAACTTGTTTTATCTCGTTGGTATATGTATATAATGTATCATTACAATTTAGTTTTTTTATAATTTTTATATCTTTAGTTACAATAGAATCTTCTATGATGTTTAACACATCTATTATTACATCATCATATTTTATCTCTTTTTTCTCTTTATTTGGTTTGAAAAAATCTCTAAAATCATCTATAGTTGTACTTAGATGTTGTGAATATTGAGATATTTTAGAAGAGAGTTCTATTGCTGTATCTTTGTCTAGTTTATTTAGTTTTGCTTTTAAATTTATACCAGAACTTGTAGAACTTATAGCTGCAAGTGGCTGTCTCCATTGATGTGCTATCATAGATATTATTTCACCCATTTGTGCAAGTTTTATTTTTTGTTGCATAGCCTTCTGTTTTTGATCCTCTTCAATCATTTTATAGATAAAAACTACTAAAAATATAAATAATATTAAGATTAATATATTTAAAAAACCAAATAAAATAAAATAAGAATATGAACTATCTAACTCCTCTTGTATATTTGAGATAACCTCTTCATATAGATACTCTCCTACTATATGTAACTGATCTATTCTATTTGTAGTATTTTCAAACCAAGAAAAAATACTAATATTTATAGTTTGAATCTCTTCTGTTTCTAATATCATTTTTCTAGTTTTTTTTACAATTTGAAATGATTTATGTTTTAATATTTTTCTATAAATAGGTTTTATCTCTTTAGATATATATTTTTCAAAAAACTTTTTAGAGTGCTTTTGTTTTTCAAAGTTACTATTAAATTTTATTAGTTTTTCTTTTGTATTATTTTTATTAGAAATTATAGATACACCAATTGCTCTTTCAATTCCAGCATATTCTTTAAAATATAAGAAATGGGTATAAGATATGATATTTTGAGTTATCTTTGGTAGTTGAGAAACTTTTGATATCTCTATAATAGTATTTAATATTTCAGAGTTTATTTCTGTATATTTTTTAGTGTTTTTTATATCAAATTGCTTGTTTTTGATAATAGATTCTCTTACATTGTTTAATTTTAATAGTCTATTTAGTAGTTTGTTTAAACTAATTTCAATATTTTGATAGTTGTGTTTCTTATAGCTATTTTCTAAAAAAATCTTTAGTGTATTTATACTATCATCTGTTATCTCTCTTTGTAGTTCATATTGCATTTGAAAAGTTGTACCATTACTCCTAATATAAACTACAGAGATACCTCTTTCTCTTTGAATTTCGTGTAAAACTTCTGATAATTTTGTTGCTAAGATTATCTCATTATTTAGATTTGATAATGATGTTGTTTTTTTATAGTGATGATATATTATACTAGAAGTTAAAAATAGAAATATAACAGATAGTATAGATAGTGGAACTAATAATTTTAATTTTATCTTATTGTTTTTAAACATTCATATTACCTTTAAACAGCAAGGGGATTAGGTTTACCAAAATAATACCCTTGAGAATAATCAACACCAATTTCATTTACTATATTAAATATACTTTCATTTTCTATAAACTCTGCAACAGTTTGTATCCCTTGCTCTTTTGCAAAAGCTACAATTGTTTTTACAACTGAAAGAGAATAACTATTTGTTTCAATATCTCGTATCAAACAACCATCTATTTTAAGTATATCTGGTTGATAGTCAAGTAGTCGTTCAAAGTTAGAATACCCAGCTCCAAAATCATCAACTGCAATTTTTACACCTAGTTTTTTTACATCAGTTATAAATGTTTTAATAGTTTCAAAATCTTTTACACTTTCATCTTCAAGTAGTTCAAATGTTATCCTTGAATTATATTGTTTATTATCATCCAATAGATTGAATATTTTTGTCCTTATAACTCTTTGTTCTATATCAAGTGCTGATAAATTTATAGTTATATCTTTTTTGGTATTTTTTAAAGCATCAAAAGAATTATCTAATACAATTTGTGTTATTGCAGAATAATACTTCCCTTTTTTAGCAGTTTCTAAAAAGAAAAATGGGGACAATACTTTACCATCTTCATCAACAAGTCGTACTAAGGATTCATATTTTTCCACCTCTTTTGTAGTGTTATTTATGATTGGTTGAAAATGCGAGATGATATTGTTACTATTTATAGCATTTTTAATCATTGTTATTGTTTCTATATTTTTTAGAGCTATATCGTGTTCTAATTTTGAAAAATTATTTGCAACTATAAAATTATTCTTAGTTTTTATTAGTTTTTTAATACCAAGTTTTGCACTCTCAAGCCTATAATCATCTTCAAATACAAGACTGACAATCATTGACATATCGTAATTTATATCAAAAATATCTACACTATTGTCTTTTATTTTTTCTTGATAAGTTTTTAGTTTAGAAAGAAATGAATTGATATTTGGCATACAAATAGATTTTTCATTTACTATTGCATATTCTCCATGGTCAAGTTGATATACTTTATCAAATATAAAAGCATCTGGGATATTGTTTTCTAAATATATTTTTACTTTATCTTCTATTTTTTCAACTGTATCATTATCATAAAAATCTTCTAGTGTATTAAAGTCTTCAAGTTTCATATATATAATGACAGGATCTTTATAGTTTTTTATAGCATCTTGAAGTTGTTTTTTTGGATTCATGATTTCCGTTATATCATCTCTTAGTGCTATATACTCAACAATATTATTATCTATATCTAAAATAGGTTTTATAGTTGCATTTACATAATATATATTGCCACTTTTGGATCTGTTTTTAATTTGACCTTTCCATATCTGTTTTTTATTTTGAATGGTATTCCAAAGTTCTTGAAAAATCTCTTCTGCCATATCTGGATCTCTAACTATGTTGTGCTTTTGACCGATTAGTTCATCTCTTGAATACTCAGATATTTTACAAAACTCATCATTTGCATATGTAATTATACCATTTGTATCTGTTTTTGATACAATTGAACTACTGTTTGTTGCCTCACTATACTCTTTTAAGAAGTGTAAATTTTTATCAGAATTATCTTTTAAAATCAATTTTGATGTTATTTTATTTAAAGCACCTAAAAACTGATTTATATCAATAGGTTTCAATAAATAACCATCAACCCCTAGTTTAATACTCTCCATAAAAAAACCTGATCCATTATAAGCTGATAGTACCAAAATAGGGATATCTTTATCTATATCTCTTATTTGTTCTATCATCTCTAAACCATTTAATTTTGGCATATTTATATCTGTTATAATTAAATCAAAAGTTTTGCTTTCTTTAGCAATATTTGCTTTTTTTTCTTTAAATTGTTCAAGTCCATCTTCCCCATTAACAGCAACAGTTATATCATCAAAAAACTCTTCTAAGATTACGACAGTAGATTCTCTAGCTTCTTCATTGTCTTCTACATACAAAAGTTTTAACTTTTTTGAATATTTTATAATTTCATCTATGTTATTCATTGTTTGCCCCTAATACTATTTTAAATACTGCACCATCACTATCATTTGATACACTTAATTTTCCATACATATGCTCTTCTATAATTATCTTTGTCATATAAAGCCCCAGTCCTGTGCCATTTTTCTCCTCTTTTGTTGAAAAGTATGGATCAAATATCTTATCAATAATATCATCTGGTATTCCACCTGCATTATCACTTATGTTTAAAATAATTTCATTTTCTATTTGCCCTAAATTTATCTCAATCTTTTTAGCTTCATTTGTAAAATTCGTTGAGTCAAAAGACACTTTAGTGTCTTTCTCT
>JAYEIM010000321.1:0-1702 GCA_034660095.1 Campylobacterota bacterium
TTTATAATGATAATGAACTAAAAAATAAGTTATCTTTAAATGGTTATAAAAAAGTAAAAGAGCAGTTTAATAAGGATATACAGATGAAAAAAATGTATGAGGTGATGTGTGAAAGTTAGTGTTATTAAAACTCAACCACTATGGACTGAAAGTCCATAGGTTGTCTTGATGGAATAAATTCCATTAAAAAAGAATTAGGATAAGGTTAGCAACTTTAGGTTGCTTAAAATTTAAAAAACATGCTAAAGCCTTGCACTAAAGTGCATAGTTTTAACTAGCGTGTTTGGGACAATAAAGGAGAATTAAAAAATGCATAAAAAAATTAAGAAAAATAGAATTTCTAAACTTTATAATGTAACATTATCAACAATAAAAGCAGAAGCAGGTAGGTTATTATATTTTTTTACAAAAAATAAAAAAGAAGATATATGGCTTATTTATGAAACAGCAACACAATGTCAGGAAAATGGATATTATTTATTTTCATATATTAGAAAATTTTATCCTGAGATGAAAGTTTATTATGTTATTTCAAAAGATGCACCAGAGATAAAAAAAATTAAAAAACTAGGAAATATTCTTTATTATGAGTCATTTAAACAAATACTATATATGTATAAAGCAAATAAAATAATATCAACTCATGGATTATGGATAATTCCTAACGAATTAGGAATATTAAAGAAATTAACTAGAAATACATTAAAAGCTAAAAAAATTATGCTAAATCATGGAGTTGGTTTTTTAAAGAATGGTAAAAAGTTTTATCACAAGTCAACTTTTGACTTAAACAACTTAATAATTGCATTATCTGATCATCATAAAAATATATTTACAAAAGAATATGGATATAATAACAATGATGTTATTATTACTGGTTACCCAAGATTTGATAATATGATAGATCAAAGTGAAAAATTTAATAATATAATAACATTTATGCCAACTTTTAGAGATAATGAGGATAATATTGGAAATAGTTTTCAATTAACAGATTTATTTTTAACAATCAAAAAGATAATGTTAGATACGAGATTAATTAAGTTTTTTGAAAAAAACAATATTACATTTTTTATTTATTTACATCAAAATATACAAAAATATAGTTATATGTTAAATGAATTCTCATCTAAAAATATTATTGTTGCAGAACAAGGTGAGTATAATGTAGAATATTTATTAAAAATTTCTAAGTGTTTAATAACAGATTATTCTAGTGTACTTTTTGACTTTGTATATATGCAAAAGCCATTTATATCTTATCAATTTGATTTAAATAAATTTATTGCATCTAGAAAAGAAAAAGCTTTTTTAGATTTTAAAACTGACTTGCCTGGATATGTTGTAAATAAACACTCTGAATTAGTAGAAAAAATAATTTTATTATCAAAAAATAATTTTACTTTTATTGATGAACATAAAAACAAAGCTAAAGTATTTTTTAAATATAATGATACGGAAAATTCAAAAAGAGTATTTGAAGTAATAAAAAACTTGTAAGGTTCAATAAGGTAAAAATAATGAAAACAATTGGTTATACAACGGGAGTTTATGATTTATTTCATATAGGTCATCTTAATGTGCTTCGAAGAGCAAAGTTAGAATGTGATTATTTAATAGTTGGTGTTACAACAGATGAATTAGTATTATCAAGAAAAAATAAAACTCCAATTATTCCTTTAAGAGAAAGAATGGAAATATT
>JAYEIM010000322.1:0-1693 GCA_034660095.1 Campylobacterota bacterium
TAAAAAACAAGGCTATTAATAAATTATCCTATTGAGTTTAGCAGCTACCCTAAAAAACACACCTTTTGGATTTACACACCACCACAAAAAACACCGAGCCTAAAAATACCAATAAAGCCTTTGAACCTTATAAATAAAAATAAAAAGGATGACCAAATGACAGGAACAAACTTCATTCAATTTCTGAAATCTAACAATTACACCACCAATAACGATTGGAAAAAAATTATTAGAGTATTACAAAGTGATAAAAAACTACTTTCTCTTCTATTGAATTCAATATCTCCCATCTTGGAGTCTAAGAACCTAAAGGCTGATGATGTAAAAAAATTATTGTTGAGTAAATAGTTTTTTACACTCAACCAATACTTCATATGTTTCAATAGCATTATTTGTTATGAATGGCTTTTCTTCATCAAATAAATAATAGAGTTTATAATCTTTCATACTTACATAATCACTATATTTCTTCTCAAGTATATCAATAAAATCTTTTATATCAATATTGCCTAATATCTCCTTATATTCTTTTTGTTCTTCGTCTTGCTTCTTTTTTTCTTCTATTTCCTTATTTTCTTTAACAATGTTTTCACAAGTGGTTCTCCGATAAACTTTCTTATTATTAATTGGTCTTCCTTTTGCTTCGGCATTTTCCATTCGTTTATTTGCTTCTTCGATTGTGGCTTCATCAAATTGTAATTTTGATTTATTTACATTGTTATGACAATCAGAAGTAGATTTATCATTGTTCATATTCATATCTGATTTATCACAATCTTCATTAATTCTCTTTTCATTATTATATTTAATTTTTTTGCACTTTACTTTTGGCTTGTGTCGTATAATTTCAAATCTATATTTTGGAAAACTCAACCAGTCATTACCAATTTTTTGTCTATCAGTGTCATATTTAACGGTGAACTTAATATTAGTTTTTTTGGCAATAGCTTTATTTAAATCTCTTATTTTAACTTCTGATTCTTTAATCGAATATTTATCTTTTTTGTTTATCATCTTCAAAAATACATCTTCATCAATATTTCTATTTTCTGTTATAGAAGTGGAGACCCTATCTGCTAAAATTATATACAGTAGTTTTGCTTGTGGGTCAATCAAACTTTTTAAGTATTCAAATGATAAAGTAAAAGGGTGTTTTGGATTGTTAAACTCTTTAATAAAACCTTCTTCAACACTTACATCAATTGATTGTAGCTTATCATAATCGTCATATGTAAAACCAAACTCAAAAGGTTGGTACCATTTAATTTTGTTATCATCATAACTATTTAAAAGATTAGTTTTTATATGAAGTCCATTCAGCATATCAAATGAATCTTTAAGATTTGAGTTTGTTTTGAGATATGAGTGTATCTCTTTTCTTTTATAGTTGAAGCCAGTAGCTTTTACTTCATCGTCACCTTTATCTTTATTTTTAATGTAATACCTTGATGATGTCAGTTTCACTAACACCCAAAATAAATCAATATCACTTCCATTTAGTTCTTTAATTTTTCTTTTGTCATCCACAAAAGCCATATGGCACATATGGGTTGGAATATTCATACACAGTTCATTCATCATAACCCTTTCATATTTGTTATAACTTTATTTTACAAAAAATGAAACAGTTTTTTAAATCGTTGGAATATTTTAACAGTATTTTTGAAAATAAAGATAAGCTTTTTGAATATTT
>JAYEIM010000323.1:0-1689 GCA_034660095.1 Campylobacterota bacterium
ATAAGGAACTATATCATAGCTTTTGTAGTTAAAAAATGGGATTTTCAAATCAACCCCAATCTCTGTAGCACCTAAGTCTTGATTTTTATTCTTAAATGTATGTTGAGTATAGTATGCTGAGTATCTTATACTTTTAGAAGATGAGGCATACCCAAATCTTAGTCCATGTTCGCTAAGATTTTCAGTATGTATCCCTATAAAAAACATATTTGATGAGCTTATCTGTTTATTTAAGAGTGCTTTTTCTCTATTTATTTTTATCTCTTTTTGTAGTTTGATTCTATAATCTTCATTAAATACATAGGTTCTTCTTTCGTTGACAAATTGCATATATGCTTCTAAATTTAATCTTTGCATATCATCAATGCTTAATAACTCTGCTTTTGATGTTTTCTCTGACACACCAACTATACAGTAAAATATTTCACTATCGCTATTTAATAGATTACATTTTTTTACATTATCGCTCATATCTTTTGAGGATAATGTTTTTGAAGCTTTTAAGTTATATCCATATTCAAATGCTTCATAGTTAGTATGATTATCTACTTCCCCATATAATAAGCTATTAAATAATAAAAAATTAAATAAAACTATTTTAAATAGATGTTTCATAGTCTAAAAGTCTAATAGTTTTGCAAGTCTTAAGGCTAATTTATCACTTATTTGTTTATTTGCTTTAGTCTCTTGCCCTTGCATATTTCTTAATTCATATTGTGCTTTTATATTTACTTCATCTTTAAATAAATAATAATCAAGCTCTGTTTCAGACTTAATACTTCTATGATTTGCAGCTAAAGTATCTACTTTATTTAAAGTTACTTCATCTTCACCTTTTCCTGATACCATAGCTTTATTACCTTTAGAGTAGCTTCCAAATAGTCCAATACCTTTATCTGACATACTAGTAGTTGCAGAGTTTATATTTTTTGAATGGTTGGCTGATAGTTTTGCTGATGCAGTTAATGATTTATTTTGACCATAATCTTTTCCATCTATATCATAAGTTTCTGCAAGTATTGTTTTACCTTTTATATGTTGTTCTAAAATTAGATTAAAACTATATGTTTTATTTTCATAGTAATCAATACCATTTTTACTTGATGTTGTCTTATCACCTAACATATAGATAGCTATGTATATATCTGATTGGGTTTGATTTGATGCTATATTATAACCCATAGCTTTTAGATTTGATTCTATTTTTGATTTTATATCCATATAGTCTGTTGTTTGTCCAATAAATGAAAAATAGATTTTTTTATTCTTTTTTGATTTATTAAATGGTCTAAACAACAAAGGTTTATTTACACTAAACTCTGTTAATGATACTTTAGATGATAGTGGTTTTGGCACAACAACTTTTTCAGGTATAGCTGTAAATTTATCCTCTTTTTGTGTTGGTATACTTAAAGTGTTTTGTTGAGTTTGTGGCTGACAACCTTGAAATAACAATGTAATTGTTGCAATTGATAAACCTGTTTTTAGTAGTTTGTTCATAATTATCCTTGATTATTTTTATTTGCAAGTATTATATTTACTCCATACTTAAGATTAACTTTAATCCCTAATTAATTAATACCAAATCAATAAAACAGCCATAAACCGCTATAATTAGGTATATCAAAGAGAAAAATAGCACTCCAAATCTTTCACCAAATAGGTGCAAATTTTTCTCCAAAACGAATA
>JAYEIM010000324.1:0-8594 GCA_034660095.1 Campylobacterota bacterium
AGTCAATCTTCCCATCTTCTGTATAGCAAGATTTATCAGATGGTAAACCACCGATTTTATCGCCTAAAAAAATATATCCTATATCATTTTCTTTTAGTTTATATATCAAGTCATTTTTATTAAAGTGTGGATTCCATTTTGAGTAAGGTGTTGTTCTTACATCTACAAGATATTCTATATTATATGCTTTTAGCTCATCTATAAACTGTTCTATAGTTTTATTTCCATGACCTATTGAGTAGATTGTAGATTGCTTATCTTTAGCCATTAGTTTACCCTCGTATAATTGATAATGGTATTTTAAGGTTTTGTTTGGACATATTATGTCTATGTATGGATTTATACATTAAATGAGTCCTAGTTCTTCTGATATATCTTTGATTAACTTTGATAATGGTCGTTTATGAAGATTTTCATCTTCTTTATAATTACAAAATAAATAACGATAAATTTCATCTTTGCTAAATCCAAATCCTGAAAGTTCATTGATATAGTCATGTGGATAATATTGTTTTTTAACTAATAGTTCTATTACTATATCCCTATGCTCTTTATAAAGTTTTTCTAATTGAAAACATTTCTCATTTTCTTCTATCTTTTTATCAAAAACAATATTAATATTTTTATTATAATCTTGAAACTTATTATTTAATATATCAAGATTAGTAAGTGAGTATGAAAATATAAAATCTTCTATATCTATTTCATAAGGACTTTTTATATTCTTTTCATAACTATCATCATCACTTTTTATATGATTACAAGTGGTACAACAAGGAATAAGATTGTAAAAACTACAAGCCAAAAAAGGATAAATAGCTTTAGGATAAAAATGATCTAGTTGTGGTCTAGTTTGTTTTTTACCATTAACATCTTTTCTAAGATATGATATATAATTACGATTACAATAGTGGCAAGTTTTTAAATCTAATGATTCTACTAATTTATAAGCTATACTATCTTTAGCCGTAGTAGATATTTTAGCCTCATATCCCCTATCTACAAAAATATATTTAACTGCTTGATATATTTTTGGTTTTTCATCATTTTTATTATATTCTTTTGAAATTTCAGGATAATCTTTTTTTATTATTTTAATAAATTCTTTTTGTTTATCTATATTAGCATTAACAATATTTCCTATATTTTGTTTCAAATACTTTAAGCATTCAATATCCTTACTGTCTAAGTTATCAACTTCTATTCCACCTTTAGGTTTTAAAACTTGCTTCTGTTCAATTGCTTTTTTTAACTCTTTATGTAGACAAATTTTTAAAAGTTTTGTAAAACCATCTAAATAAATATTTTCTTGGGTTATATTAATCAAGTTTTTCTAACTCTTTTTTTATTCTTTTTTCTTCTGCTTCCAACTCTTTTTTTCTAGCTTCTTTAAAATCAATATCATCAAACTTTTGATAAAACATATTTTCTAATTTATTTTTTAAAAATGGCTCACCTGTACTTTTTATAATTTGTAAAATTCTTACTTTTTCTTTCTTCTTGGGTTTATATGATTTTTTGTTTAAATCTTCAATAATCTCCTCTATCTTACCCTTAGCAAACTCCCCCATAAGCCCACCATCCATAAAAAAACCATGTGATAAAAGAGTATGTATATTTGCACCAAATGTATTTATATCAGGATCTACTTGTTTTCCCTCTTTTAAAAACATCACATTTTCTTTTGGTAAGTCAGAAAGGATAAATGGAGAATGAGATGAAATAACAATTTGTATTTTTTTACCAGTTGTTTTTTCACATAATTTAAAAAGTTCAGAGACTAAAGCTTTTTGCCATTTTGGATGCAAACTTGTTTCTATTTCGTCTAATACAATTAAAATATTGTCTTTATCTGAATCAACTATTTTATCATATAATAATAACATTGAACTATAAATATGTTTTTCTCCATGGCTTAAATCTTCATACTTTCTTTTTAATTTATCATAATAATTAATTTCCAATAAAGAGTAAAAATTTCTTGAGAATAATAAATCATTATCCAATGGTATATTTTTATACTCACACTCTTCATTATCCAAATGTTTCTCCAGAAATTTACAATAATCATCATAGTTGTCTATTAGGTCTGTAATATCAGTATTGGTAGTAAAACTTGAATAATATACATGAGAATTAAGCATATCATTAAGTGTTTCAAATTTTTCAAGTTCAGTTATGAGACCAGCACCAGTGCTAGCAACTTTATCTATATTTACAAGATTTACTATATATAGTAAAAACTTTTTTCGAATTGATAAGTGTTTCACTTTATAGTATTCAAATTCATCCTTATCGATACCACTGCATTTAGCTAAGTATCTAAAATTATCATCTTTTATACCAATGTATAGTTCAAGTTCAAGTTTTGATTTTATTTTTATTATATTATATTTAAATCCTGAAATAGTGCCAATATCTTGACCATGCTTATAAATAACTTTTCCCACTAAACTTTTATATTCAACCAAATCAATATTTTCATTATTTTCATAGATATTATAAAATATATTGCTATCTATTTGTTGATCTAGAGAAAGAAAATCGTAACTTAATTTTATCTCTTCTATTTTTTCGGAATCAAATTTTTTAAAGTTTGGAGGATAATCTATATTTTTAGCCATTGAATCATAATAATAAAACTCTTGTTCAATTTTATAAATTAAAATTATTTTAGATTTAGAATCAACTATACTATTGCAAATTGCACTCTTCCCACTCCCATTTTCACCAACAATAGCAGTAATATTTATATTTTTACTAAAAAAGTTTTCAATATGTTTTTTAGGTTCAATAGTTAAACTATTACTTTTTTTATCATAACTACACTCAAACTTAGGACTAAAATTAAATCCTTGCTTTTCTATATTTTTATAACTATCAACCCATAAATAAACTAATTCCATCTTATTTATCAAAATCTATTTTATTAATTATTTTACTTAACATCTCAAACCATTTTAATATATCTTCTTGATTTGGACTTTTTATCAAATTACACCCAACAGGTTGTTTTTCATTTGGATGTGCTAAGTAATTTCTACAGTTGATTAATTCACAAAGATTTTTGTGTATACTTTTATCTTTTAATTCAAGTTTTTCATAGATAATATTATGCAGTCTATTTTGAGTATTCTTATACCACTTTTCATTTTCATAGTCATATACTATATTATCCTTTGGATTATATACTCCAACATCTTCATCATTATCTATATATTTCATAGTGTGTTCATTGATATATATTGAGCTAATATTTTCTAAAATCTTTGTATAAGTTATTATTACCAAACTATTAGCACTTTTCATTTTACTATTTAGTATTTCAAATATTGAATTTATATCAAATTTTATATCATTTATTTTACTACTAGTATTTTTTGTCAATAAACAATATGAATTTATAGTTTTCTTTATATTGTATATCTCTTTCAAATATTTATTTTCTAGTCCAGCATCTACAAGATTTTTTAATTTTGCGAAATTATCTTTTGTGCCAATAGTTATATCATTTGGATGTTCTTTCTTTATATATCCTAGTATCCCATAAGAATATAATCTTTCTAATATCAAAGTTTGATTTGATGCTGTTATCATAATCACTTGAATACCTTTGTTTATATCTTTGATTAGATTTAGTACTTTTATACCTGTAAGTAGTTCTATATCTTGGTCATTTTTTATATCATTGTGGTCATTTTGAGTCAATCTTAAATCAAGTATAACTATATCTGGCTCTTTTACTATAACTTCACTTTTAATATCATTTAAAACTATCTCAGTGCTTTTATCTTTATAAATATATTCAAATGTACTAAAATTTATATCGTTTGATTTTGAAAAATATTTGTTAAATATATCTCTCCACCCCTGATTCCATTGGTCATCTATATAGAGTATATTTCCATTTAATTTTGGTGATTTAGGAGCAAAGGTAATTCCTTTGGTTTTTTCTATTGGATTTTTAGCTATTAAGTATTTAAAATATAACATAGAAGCTATATTATTTTTATTAGTTTTTAGAGCATCACTATCTGCTTTTAAAAACTCACCCCATCTATAGATACTCCATTCATTTGCAATACTATGATGAGATAGATAATCTTTTGGCTGATTTACTTCTATTTTATTTAAAAATTCTTCATTAAACTCTTGTAAAGTAAGATTGTTAAAATCATGTTTACTTATATTTTCTATTGATTTTTTGTTGTTTTGTACTATAAAGATATTTTTTGTAAATAGTATCTTTGCCATAGGCTCTATTTGATTTAGTACTTCAATATTAAGGTCACTTATTATTACTATTGGCAAATATCTTTTATCCTCAAGTTCAGTACTCAATCTTATATGATATGCAACTCTCAATCCATAAAGTTCAAGATAGTTTGAAGATAAATTGTCTTTAATAAAGATTATATCTGTATCATTTGACTTAATCTCAGGAATAATTTCTATTGAGATATAATGATCAATGTCATCATTAGAATCAAACCAAATATCATTGTCAAAATGTTCTATACCTGTATTATAACTGTGGATAAGTAAAGTTTTATTACTATTACTTGTACTTAAAGAAGGGTTAGAGATATAACCAAATATACTATCTCTTAAGTTTTTAATATCTATTAGTTTTAAGTAGTCGTTATCTATCACTAATGTGTGAAAGTCGTATTTAATAGCATCTAATATGCCAATATTTATTTCATCAGTAAAGTTACCATAAATTATATTTTCTTGATCAATATTATCATTGATAAAATTATCCATTTTTTCTAAAATATTTAGTACTATATTTAACTGCCAATTTTCACCATATGATAACATCAGTATATTTTCAGATTTATTTGCAAAAGCCTCTAAAAATAGTTTGAGATTTTCACTATAAAAAGTTTTTGAATTTATTTCCAATCTTTCATATTCATCATTGATATAATAATTGACACTTAGTCCACCTGAGAACAATATTAAAGGGGTGTTACTCTCTTCACAGTATGATTCTAATTTATTTAAATATTTAGTATTCTCTTCACTAAAAGCAGATTTGTGAGAGATGATATAACTATAATTCTCAAAGTTAAAATCATCACATAATACATCTTTCTCCAAGCCATTTGTTAGATTATCTAAAATACTATCATATTTGAGAAGATCTATATTTGTATCATTTATAAAAAGTTGTTGTCTTTTAACTCTATCTTCTATTAGTAATATTTTACTCATTCTTTACCTTATTTATAAAATCTTAATATATGAGAAAAACCGTTAGGCTTTTCACTTAATTTTTCGGTTTCTTTTACATTATTACTATGTAGAAGATTTATTCTATAATACTCATCATCAAAAATACCTTCTATACTCCAATCACAAAGATTGGTAAGTAATGTTTTTATATTTCCCATATCTCCACCATTAGATTCTATTTTTTTTAGTACTTCATCAATAGATTGTGAAGATGTAGAGCCATTTTGAGTGATTGTTATCTCTATATAACTATTTTCATTTTGATTTGTAATCACTTCAATATGATTAAATTCTTCTCTCTTATTAAACTCTTTAAACATTAAATTTATAGCTTGACTAAAATTATAAGTATCTGTATAAAACTGTTTATCTAATTTTGATTTTGAAGGTTCAAAAATAAAATTACTATTCAAATTCTCTTTTTGGATATTAAAGATTTTACTTAAATTTTTAAATTCACTTCGTATCTCTATCTCTTGTTTAAAAAGGTTTATCACATCTTCAAACTTCTTAATAACTGGTTTTTTATTTATCAAAATAGGTTTTTTCAATTTAAAATCAGATGGTTTTTTGCCACTATCACAATGCTCTTTGAGCCCTTTTAGATTTGACCAAGATATATTTATATTTGCTTTGCTACACCAACTATACTGACTGTTTGGATCAGTTTCAAATAAAAACGCTTTAATTTTCTCATATAACTTTGGTGATAAGTTTTCTAGTTCCTCTTTGATTTGATCAAAGTTATCAGTAATAGCTTGTATATATCCATCAAAATCTGTATATTCTTTTTTCAGATCAAAATCCCACTCATGTGTTGTGTACTTGATAGGTTTATCTATAGTGAAGTTTGTTAAGATTTTTACAAGTTTTTGAGGGTTATCCTTTTGAGGTACATAACTAACTATTAAATTTCTTATCTCATTATTTATTGCAAAGTTTTTAGCTCTTTGGTTATTTTTAGTTTTTAAAGTTTTATCTGCACCCTTATCTAAAAGTAGTTTTACTATTTCACTACTACTTGCTTTAGTAGCAAACATAAGAGGAGTCATACCATCTTCTGATACTACATTTACATCATTAGATTGTTTTATAACAGCAACTATAAAATCAAGTGGATAGTTATCTGCAAATAACTCATTTATATCTATATCTTTAAGTACATAATCTTCATCTATAAGATATTGTAACTTATCAATAGATTTTGACTCTATAGCTTCTATGATTAGTTTGTTAATAGGTTGATCTTTTTTATGATTTAAATACTCTTTTATTTGTTTAGTTCTTTGTTCTAAAATTTTCTCTAGATCTTCATTTTTCTTTTTTAATATTTTGTTTATTTTTTCGTTGAAAGACTTAACAGACTTTTTAGATGATGAGTTAATTTCAGGATCAGTAGTTTTATACTCTGCAAGAGAAAATATTGTTTGAAAATCTATTTCTTTTCTATCTGGGTTTATTGATATATCGACACCATTTAGTTCTAAGTAGTCTGCGATTGCCTGATCATCATGTTCATTGGCTATCTCATATATAGATAAATCATCTAGTTCTTTGATTTTATAATTAATATCAGCACCATGCTCTACTAGGTATTTAGTTATTTTCATATTGTTTAAAGTAACAGAAATAACTAAAGGTTCAAAAATCAACAATGATAATGATTTCTTATCGCTATCAAAACTATCTTTTACAATATTATTTATTTTTGCACCATTATTTATTAATAATTCCATTAATTTAAAGTTATTTTGTTTAATCGCATATGTAAATGGTGTTGTAAATGTACGCATATCTATAGTGTTTACATCTATATCATTTTCTACAAGAGTAGTGATTATCTCAAAGTTTCCTTTTTTTAATGCATCATAAAGCATTGAAAACATAAACATATCATTGAAGTTAAATTGATAAATATTTATATCTTCTACATATTTTACTAATAGTTTTACAAGTGCTACATCTTGTTTTTTAACTGCACTACACAAAGGATGTATATCGTTCTTTTTATACTCAATATTTATATTTGCTCCATTTTCTAATAAAAACTCAATATGTTTTAATGGTACATTAAAAGAGTTATTTTCTATTAGAATTACTTTTGTTTTTTCCTCAGAAGTTAGATTTTCGGATAGCTTAATATCTTTTATCTTTTGCTCTTTACCTCTTAAATAACTATTAATCAAATTTTGCAAAATACTATCTGTTTTAACACCGTGTTTGATTAGTAGTTTTACTATATCTAATTTATTTTTATCAGAATCTTTAACTACAAAGTTTATCATATCTGTATTTATGTCTTTTGTGTACAATTTAAGAGATTGTTTATTAGATGTTAATATCATATATAAAAAGTGATACTCTTCACTTAAAAAATCAATAGGTTTTATATCATTTTCAAGAAGTATTTTAACAGCATCAATATTTCCTTGGAGTAAGAATACATTTAAAATATGTTCACTACCTATATGAGTATCAAACTTTGCACCTTTTTCTAGTAAATAATCAATCAATAAAATTATATCTTCTTTTGTAACCTTATCAATAAGATTAACTTCTAGAACTATTTTATCTAAAATATTAGAGTTAAGTAATAATAATGCTGTTGTTAGAATAGACATCCTTTTTTCAGGTTGAAAATTTAAATCGGCACCATTTTTTATAAGTATATCTAGTAGTTCAAAGCTTTTTGTTTCAAAATAAATATCAACAGCAATACTTAAAGCAGTATCTTCTTCTTTATTTGCTATGTTTGTATTTGCACCATTTTCTATAAGTAATTTAACTAACGCTATATTCATTAAGTCAATTGCTGATAATAAAGGTGTATCCCCATTTTTATCTTGCATATTTACATCTGCACCATTTTTAAGTAAAAGTTTAAAAAAATCTAAATTTATTTTTTCTTTATTTTCATTTATATCATCAATTAGTTCTGCCAAATTTAATGATGATAAATCTACTTTATCATCTATTAACTTTTCTAATTTTTTTATATCTTGACTTTTTAACATATCTATTAATTTTTCTTGATCCATTTTGATTCCTCTTGTTATATTGTATTTTACCAAAGTTTGACTTTGTTTATTTTATGTTGCAATTCTAATCTTTTATTTGGACATATTTTGTCAATACAAATTTATTTATCAAAACTTTTAAAATATTAATAGACAAAATATGTCTATATTAAACAATACAATACAACTATAAAAATTCTGAGGAGTACAATATGTCACAAGTATATATCACAAATGCAAGTTTAAATCAAATATCAAAAAGTTTAAGAACTAAAAGAACAAATATATCAAGAACCAACATGATAGAAGATATATCAAGTGATTTTTCTATAGATG
>JAYEIM010000325.1:0-1681 GCA_034660095.1 Campylobacterota bacterium
GAGTGGCGAGGGCTTTGAAGTCTCAAGTGAAGCTATAGAAGATAAAGAGCTTTTAAAACAGAAGATAAGTGAGTACAAAGATAGTATAAAAGGTATCAAGTCTGAACTAGAAGAGATAAAAGAGGATGATATGTACCAAACTATATCTAGCCTTGATGATTGGGATGTGTACTTTGAAGAGTTAAAAAGTGGACTAAAAGCAGAGAAAGATAGACTTGCGGATGAAGCAAGAGTGGTTTTAGAAGAAAAAGATAGTGTAACCAAAACGGAGCCTCAAATCATAGAAAATGAAGATTTAGATTGGATGGAAAAACTTTGGAAATGGGCTGATGAACATGCTATATCTAAAAAGATATTGCCAAGAAATAGTCATGATTTAAAAAAATTAAGATCATTAAGTATATCAGGTGTAGATGGTGGTGTAAATCCTCCTATATTATTACCAATAAGTCTACCTAAAGAAATTGGATATTTAACAGATTTACAAGAGTTAGAATTTACATTCTGTGGACTAACAGAATTACCAAAAGAGATAGGAAATTTAAAAAATTTAGTCGATTTGGAATTAGCATGGAATAATATTACAAAACTACCAAAAGAGATAGGAAATTTAAAAAATTTAAAAAGGTTATCAGTAGGAAGTGTAATATCTGATGAAGATTGGGACAATTCGCCTTATGGCTTAAATTATGATAATTGTTTAACTGAATTGCCAAATGAAATATATACTCTTTTAAATTTAGAAAAATTGATTATAGGTCATTTTCCAGGTGGTGATTATGAAGGATTTGGTAATAGAATTACAAAAATTTCTAAAGATATTTTTAACTTAAAAAAATTAAAATCATTTGAATTATCATATAATAATATTAATAATTTAACAGAAGTATTGCCGTATTTTCCAAATACCTTAACATCCCTTGGACTTACTCAAATGAATCTAAGAAATTTACCTATAGAAATAGGAAACCTTATTAACTTAACTGCATTATATCTTGGGGATGATTATTTAACTAGTATACCTGAAGAAATATGTTCTCTTATAAACCTTTCCGATTTTTGGTTTTCTTCTAACAAAAATTTGATTTTATCTAAACGACAGAAGGAATGGATAAACAACCTTAAAATAAGAAGTGAAAGACAAAATGGATATATTTTAGTGGATGATAATTTAATAAATAAAGTAGATATTGATACAAATTTTAAAAAAAATGAATTATATAATGATGCTAAATTTGATTCTAAAGCCAATACTATAGTAGCGCAAATAGAAGATAGCCCATACGCAAACCATATCCAAAACATAGAAAATATAAAATTTGAAAAAATAAGAAAATACTGCGAAAATCTATCAAAAGCGAATGAAGCTGATGAGATGCAAAAACAGTTAGGTGAAAAGGGGAAAATGTACAAGGCACTTATATACAGTAGCCTTGAGGTATTTATAGAAAAACTAGTTGGTGAAACTATTACACTATGTGATTGGGGATGTGATCAAGGGATAGCATCTATGTTAGTAGTTGATTATATAAAAGAGAAACAACTAGATATTACAGTATCAGATGTATTACTTATAGACGATGATACAAAAGTATTAAGTAGAGCTATGGCACAAGTAGAAGCACTAGCTCAAGATGATATAAAAATATTGACTATAAAAAGTGATAATAATACTATTTTC
>JAYEIM010000326.1:0-1680 GCA_034660095.1 Campylobacterota bacterium
AAAAATAAAATAGGACTTATCAAAAAAGACAATTTTATCAAAAAGTTTGATGATGTAGTTTTGGCTTTTCCGTATAAGGATTGTATGCTTGAGGGTGGTCAGACAAAAGATGATGATAAAAACAATGAAATATTTTATAACAATATTATCTCTAGTGATGAAATAGATAGATTATTTGATAAAAAAGTTTTAACAAATTTTAAAAGATTTGATAAAGATGGAGAGCATAAAGTGGATGAGATAAAAGATGATGACAACTTAATAATCAAAGGAAATAATCTTATAGCTTTACATAGTTTAAAAGAAAGGTATCAAGGTAAAGTAAAACTTATTTATATAGACCCACCTTACAATACAGGAAATGATACTTTTAATTATAATGACAATTTTAATCATAGTACTTGGTTGACTTTTATGAAAAATAGACTAGAAGTAGCAAGAGAATTTTTAAGTGATGATGGGGTTATATTTGTACAATGTGACGATAATGAACAAGCATATTTAAAAGTTTTAATGGATGAGATATTTGGTATTACAAATACTGATTATATTGTATGGAACAAGGAAGCCGAAGAAAAATCTGGAACTTTAAAACAAGTTAAAAGATTTAGGACAATACATGAGATTATTAATATTGGGTATAAGAATAAACAAAGTACATTATTTAGTAAAATTTCTGAACCTTTAATTGGTAGGGAAAATGAACTTCATACAGCTAATCTAGCAGTAAATGCTGGTAAAGAAAAAATTGGGCATCCAAATTGGATGGAAATTATATCCCCTAATGGTACAAAATGGAATAAGCATTGGAAATTTGATAATGAAACAATAATGCAATATTTAGAAGATAATTTAATTTACTATGGAAAAGATGGAAATAATCAACCACGATTAATTTTACCAATGGATGATAGGAGAAAAGTATATTTATCATCAATTATTAATAAAGGTTCTACAACAATGGGTAGAAATGAATTAGAATCAATGTTTAAAAAAGATATATTTTCATATCCAAAACCAGAAATACTAATAAAATTAATTATTGGAATATCAACAAATCCAAACGATTTAGTTATGGATTTCCACTTAGGAAGTGGTACAACTTGTGCAGTTGCTCATAAGATGGGTAGAAGATACATAGGTATAGAACAGATGGACTATATAGAAGATATATCTGTTGAGCGAATGAAAAAGGTAATAAATGGAGAGCAAGGTGGTATAAGTAAAGAGTTAGAGTGGAATGGTGGTGGTAGTTTTGTATATGCTGAACTAAAAAAAATTGATGATTTTAAATCTAGTGAGATTGGAAGTTTAAATAAAAATATGCAATATCTTCCATTAGATGAGATAGATGATGAAACATACAATATAAGTGATAAAGAAAAAAGTATAAATAAAAAGTTTTATGGTGTGACAGATGAGTAAGGCTGATGATGTTAAGTTTAGCCCACTTTATGAAGAGATAGAAAATGCTTTTAAATTTCAAGAAAGACCTTGCATACCTAAAAGCATAATAGATAATATAAAACAACCTTTACGACCATATCAACAAGAAGCGATAGAAAACTTTATATTTTATAATGAAAATAAATATTATGAACATATCAAAAATAAACATTTACTTTTTCATATGGCTACAGGAAGTGGTAAAACAAATATTGTAGCAAGTACGATTTTATA
>JAYEIM010000327.1:0-1679 GCA_034660095.1 Campylobacterota bacterium
AAATAAAGATAGATTTTCTATCTTTATTTTAAAACTTACTTAAATAGATGCGTCCATGGCTTAACTGGATATAGCACTGGGTTTCGGCCCCGGTGGTTGCGGGTTCGAATCCTGCTGGGCGTACCAGAACACATATAACTCCCTTAAATAAAGTATTTATAAATTACTTTTTTTATTTGGTGTCAATTTAGTGCCAGAATTATCCAAAACTTTATTAAAACATTTTCCAAAATCTTTTTTTGCTACTGGTATATATTCAGAATATCTTTCTAATGTAATTTTAACATTTTCATGTCCAGCAATTTTACTAACATAATTTATATCTTCTCCATTAGATATTAAGGTTGATATAAATGTTCCCCTTGTTTGGTGTAAGTTTCTATAAGGTACATCTGTTTTCTCAATAGCTTTAATCCATATTTGCTCTCTCAACTTTCCAGCACTATGATAATGTTTGTTTGTTCTTTTAGTAAGAAAAACAAAAGAATTATTATTGCCTGTTAGTTTATATTGCTCTTTCAAAAAAGGAATAAGTGAATCAATTATTGGTATTATTCTTTGACTTTTAGAAGTTTTTAATATTGATTTTATCTCTCCATTTACTATTTGCTTTCTTATAGATATAGTTTTATTCTCAAAGTCTATACAATCCCACTTTAATCCAATTAGTTCACCTGCTCTAAGTCCTGTAAAAAACAAAGTGGCTATTATATTTTTATCTTGTTCTATTGAAGAATTTAATATTTTATTTATCTCTTCAATTTTAAATGGTATTAGTTTTTGTCTATTTACTTTTGGATTAGCTGTTTCTTTAAGTGATTTAACTTTTTTTATTGGATTAAATTGTAATATATTTTCTTCAATACTATCTTCAAACATAGTATTTAGTAAACCCCTTATTTTTACAATATATGATTTTGATAAATTATTATTTTTTTGTAAGCTATTTTGCCATAATGTAATTTCATTAGTTGTAATTTTATCTAATTTTTTAAATCCAAAAATATTTTTTATATATTTATCATAAGCTTTTCTATGTCCATATATTGTTGAACCACACCTTTCCCCCTCATTTAATTCAAATGACACTTCCATATATTCATTAACTGTTGGCATTTTTGATGTTTCTTTTTTCAACTCTCCATTTAATAACTTATATTTTAAAGTAGGTAAAATATCATTTTCTGCTATTTTCCAGTTTGCTTTTGTATTTAATAATTTTAGAGATTTTCTTACTCTTTTATTATCAAGCATAAAATTTACCCAAAGTTCCTCTTTAATATTTCCTTTTGTATTTTTTATTTTTTTTACATATATATTCATTTTGTATCTCCTATGATACTAATGATAAAATAATATCATTAGTAATATTTTCATTATTTGTAGCTACTAGCTTATTTGATTCAATTCCCATTATCCAATTATCAACTTGTTGCTTATCAAATAATATTTTTTTAACTTTTTTATAGTAATGTATTCCACAAATAAATTTTTGCTCTTGAATCATTTTATTTATTGAATCTTTTCCATATCCTATATATTTTGATAATTCTGTAGTTGTTAACCATCTTTTCTCTATTTCATTTACCTTTCTATCTCTTAGCTCTACTAACATACTATGTATTGTTTCTATTAATTCTAGGTTTTCCAATTTTAATTCCATTTTATTCTCCTTATTA
>JAYEIM010000328.1:0-8566 GCA_034660095.1 Campylobacterota bacterium
ATTGATTTGTCTTGTTTACTCATGGTGTATTATACCATAAATAAGGACTTTTAGGAAGATTTTATCTATTATTTTATAGATAGTTTTGAAAGTTTTTAGGTGCTGTTTGCTAGGTGCTTACAAATTATGTGTTAACTCAATTTAGTAATAAAATGATGTTACAACAAATATAAATTATACGAGGGATAATATAATGGAAAAAGCAGGTGATAAACTTTTTACAACTACACTAGGTGATTTAGCTATAAATAATGCAATTATTGCAAGAGGTTAAATTAGCTAGTATATTATTAAGCTTGTACATTATAGTTTTGAGAATATATAAACATAATAAAATATTGGATAAAATAAAACATGGCATCAGGAATATTCGCAGTATTAGATGATATTGCACTTTTAGCAGATGATGTAGCTGTAAGTACAAAAGTTGCTAAACAAAAGACAGCTGGTATATTGGGTGATGATATAGCTGTAGGTGCACAAAAAGCTACAGTCTTTGAACAGCATAGGCTTAAAGTGATTTGGGCTATTACTAAAGGTTAGTGCTATTGTAAGACCTGGTAGAATTGAACTGCATTGCTCACTTTGGTATGGATGAAGAAGTAGGATATGTAAATATTAGCGGTATCCCTAATGTACTTGAAAAACAAACAGGTATAAGTGATACGAGACACTATTATGATAAAATAGATAAAGCAGTTCAAAAATGGTTAGGTGAAGGTAAAGATAATACTAAAAAACTAGTAGAACAACACTGGGATAAAATAGAAAAACTTTCACAATTACTTCTTAAACAAGAAGTTGTTTATGAAAGTGAACTTGAAAATATATTAACATAGATAAATAAGGTTAATATAAAGGTCTAGCGTCACTATGGTGTCGCTAAATGTTTATATAATAAAAAAATTTTATAAAAGGTATCTCACGAACTATAGAGGATGATATATATATTGAGTTAAAAGATTTGTTGGATGGCAGTATAGATTTTGATGAGTATTTTGAGTATATAGATCAAGATTTATAAATACGATTTTAACGAGATTATAAAAAAGGTAGAAAACAAATGATAGAAAAGATAATACAAGCATATAAAGAATACAAACAACATTTGAAAGAGGAAGTAATCGATGATATTAAAGATTCAAGAAATAAGATCCATGCAATAATTAAACATAAAAATACAATATCAGGTTTACTTGCAATTAGTACAATTGTATTTGGAACAATAGGTCATATAATTGAAGGTGAACATCCATTTGAATCTATTTTATTATCAATTAAAATCTTTGGTTTAAATTTCCCAACAAATTTTGATTCAAATATACTGTTACTTATTGCAGGACTTACAGGAACTATAACAATATTCTTATTAGCAATTGTATTTTTTATTAAAGATTTCTTTGAGAAAAAACTTGTAAAAGATATCTTTTCAGATAATCATACAGCAGTATTTGGACTTGGTGAGATCAATAGAAGTTTTTTAAATAGTTTTGATCTTAAAAATGATAAAACTAAAATAGAAAAGATTGTAATAATTGAGTCTAATCCAAATAATGTTTACTTAGAAGATTATAAACAAAAGGGGTTCGGGATATTTGTTGGAGATGTTTTTAGCCCTAAAACTTTAGAATTATTTAAATTTGAAAATATGGATCACTCTATCATCGCATTAGGTGATGACAGACATAATATTGAATTTTCTAAAATGGTTTTAGATAACTATAAAGATGAAACCCCTATAAAACTAGTAGTACATATTCAAAATAAAGATCTTGAGGTACTTTTTCACTCCAAGTTCATAAACAATGAAAAAAGTAATATTCATATAAAAACATTCTCGTTTTATGAAGAAGTTGCTAAGAATCTATTTAAAAAGCATAGTGTAGATGGCAATAGCTTAGATTATATTGAGTCAAATAAAGATTACAAATCAATTGTATTAGGAGATGGGGAACTAATAGAGAAAATAGTATATCAAATAGCACTATTGTCTCATCTTCCAAATGAGAATAAGCATATAGTTTATATCGTAGATAAAAAAGCAGATGAACTTTTAGTAAGAATTGAAAAAGCACTTTACTACAAAAAAGAAAATTTTCCAACATTTAAATTAAAAGCGGTTAATTTAGATAAAGATAGATTAGATTTTTATGAAAATAGCTTATGGCATAAATATAATTTGGTTAATGTAATTGTTGCATTTGATGAAGAGGGTAAAAATTTAGATACAGCAGTTGAACTCTATAATAGAACTTATCTATCAAAGGCAATAGATAAAACTAAAATGCCAAAAATCATATTTGGAATGTATGATGAGATGCTATTAAGTGAAATTGTAAACACTAATAAAGAAGAGTTTAACAACTTTTATACTTATGGAAATGTAAAAGATATATTAAGTCATCAAGAGCTTATAGATGAAGAAACAGATCAAATAGCAAAACTTGTTAATAATGGTTATGGTGATGAATATAATAAAGATAAGTTAGGACAAGATAAAAAGAAAATAAAAAACAAATGGTATAACACTGCAAGATTTAGTGATAAACTTTCAAGTATAGCTCAAGCTAAACATATAGATATGAAACTTAAGTCAATGGGATTTGATAGAATCAAATGTGAATGCGATGACTATAAAAAAGATGATTTACTTAAACACAATCAAAAATTAATGTTAGCAAAACTTATAGAAGATAGAGAAGCTATATGTCTTGATGAGGGATCTTTAATAAGATACTCCAAAGAGCTTGAAAAAGTTTGGTCTGGTAGTGAATATGAAGTTCAATATTTTCCACAAAAGTTCGAAAATTTATTTGAAAAAATGATCAGAATGGAACATAATAGGTGGAATGCATATCATTATCTCAATGGATGGAAATATGAAGATGAGAAAGTTAAAGCTAAAAAAGAGCATGATTGTTTAATGCCACTAAAGGATTTTGATAAAGATAGTATTAAAATAACTGTTATATATGATATATATTCATTCCTTTATATTCCAAATTATTTGGCAGAGACTGGGTATAAAATTGTAGATTATAAAGAAAAGAAATAAGGAAACTCAATGCAATCAAAAACATTCAGACTATTTATAAGTTCAACATTTAGTGACTTTACAAATGAAAGAGAAGTACTACATAAAAAAGTATTTCCAAAGATAGATAAATACTGTATAGAAAATGGATTTAGTTTCCAGCCAATTGATCTAAGATGGGGAGTCTCAAATGAAGCACAACTAGATCAAAAAACACTTGAAGTATGTCTAGAGGAAGTTAGAGCATGTAAACATTTTCCTCATCCAAACTTTCTTATAATGGCAGGAGATAGATATGGGTATGTACCTTGTCCATATATGATAGAAAAAGAAGAATTTGAAAAGATAAAAGAGACTACTAGCAAAGAGGAGTTAAAAACTTTAGAATATTGGTATAAACTCGATGAAAATCAAATATATATAACTAATGAAAATAAAGAATCAACGGCATATATATTACAACCAAGAACTGATGAATATATAGATTATCCAAATTGGGAAAAAGAAGAAAACCTTTTAAGAGATATACTTCAAAATGGTGCAGATAAAATATTTGATAATAAAGAGAATAAAGAGTATCAGAAGTATTTTATAAGTGCTACAGAAGCTGAAGTGATAGAGGGTATACTTGACTATAAAGACTTAACATCTACACAAAAGAATCTAATCGAAAAAGAAGATAAACTAGATGAAAAATTTGATAAAGAGTTTGTTTATGGATATACAAGAACCATAAAAGATGCAAGTGGTTTATATATAGATCATAAAGAGGAACTAAAAGATAAGGTAGATAAATTTAAAGAAAATATTTCAAATACATTAGATAAAAGCAACAATATTTTATATACAAACTTTAACTCAATAAGTGAGTATGAAAGAAATGAACTAGAAGAATTTAAAAACTTCATATATAATAAGCTTATAAAATCAATAGATGCACAAAAACAAAGTCAACAAGCTATCCCAAAACTAGAGCAAGAGATACAAGAACAACAAAAGTTTCAACACGATAAACTAAAAGGATTTCAAGGAAGAGTTAATACTCTTCAAAGAATAGATACATATATAACAAGTACAGAATCTAACCTACCACTAATTATATATGGACCATCAGGTATGGGTAAATCATCACTTATGGCTAAAGCTATAGAAGATACAAAATTAAAAGCTGATGATATTATATATAGATTTATAGGAGTAACTCAAAATTCAACTACAATTAGAAATATTTTAACTTCTATAACTGACCAATTAGCTAAAAAAGATATTATTGAAAATATAGAAAGTTATGAAGAAGATGATAATAAATTCTTTGAACAGATAAAAAATACACTTCAATCAATAGAAAAAACAACTATCATTTTTATAGATGCATTAGATCAGCTACAACATAAAGAATATCTAATGTGGCTTCCAGAAATATTACCAAATAATCTAAAAATTGTATTATCAGTTTTAAATGATAGTGATTATGAAAAAGATACCCATTACTATAATACTTTAAGACAAAGATATAATAGTGATGAAAATTTTATTAATATTATACAAGATTCATTAGAATCTACAAAAGAGTTATTAATAGAAAATCTACTGAAAAGTTTAGATAGAAAGCTAAATACTTATCAAACAGATGATCTGCTTGATAGATGGAGTGAAGCTAATTATTCTCCACTATATTTAAAAATAGCAATAGAGGAAGTAAAACACTGGAGATCAGAAGATACAACTCAAAAACTAGAAAGTGGTGTTCAAGGTATAATTTTAAAATATATTAAAAATCTAACATCACTTTATCACCATGAAGAGTTGCTGGTAAAAAAAGTATTTGGATATATACATGCTTCAAAAGATGGTCTTAGTGAAAAAGAACTTTTAGAGATACTATCAGAAGATCTAGAAAATGAAGAAGAGTTTCAAAAAAGAATTATCAATGAATGGCATGAACCAATAAAAGTAAAAAATACAAGAAATGATAATAAAGAAGAGTTAGTTTTGCCTATGTCTATTTGGAGTAGGCTTCATACAGTTATCAAGCCATTTATTGTTGAAAGAAATATAGACAATCAACCTTTAATGAAGTTTTTTCATAGACAATTTACAAGTGTAATTGATAGCTATACAAAAAATATTAAAATTGATCTACACTCTAAACTTTCTGAATACTTTTATTCTTTACAAGATAAAACAAAGTTATGGAATAAAAGATATCAAAACCTTCATATGCTTGATGAACTCCCTTTTCAGCTTTTTCATTCTAAAAACTCAGAACAATTAAAAGAGATACTCTTTGACTTGGAGTTTGCAGGGGCAATTTATGATAATAATAAACAAGATGAATATAAAGAGGTTATAACTCAAGCCTCAACTTTGAATAATATATCAGAAGATGAAATTTATCCTTGGGAGAGTTTTTATAGAGAGAAAGAGCATCTTATAACTAGGATAGATGAAGAGTTATGGAGACCACATCAATCTTTATTTCAATTAGCTTATGAGGATGGTTTGGATTCACCTATAAACGAGAAGGCTGATGAGCTATTAGAGAAAGATAGAATTAACTTTATATGGCTTAAAAGGAAAAATAAAGATAAAAATTATCAACGTACAGGTTTAATAAATTCTTTAAATAATCATATTAATTCAATAGATAATGTAAAAATTCTAGCTAATGACAAAATTGCCATATATTATAAAAATAGTACTATAGGTATTTTTAATGAAAATTTGGTGCGATTATCAGTTGCCGACACTAATAAAATATTAGACGAAGAAGTAGTGGTTAGAGAGAGTCAAGTTAGCAAAGAGTATGAGATATCAAGCATGATAATTGGTCTCCCTGTTGGTAATTTAAAGGTAAAAGAATTTTTAAATGGATTAAAAATTACATATGATGAACATTCAGATATCCAAGTATGGACTGAATCATGGGAATTTTTAGCTATTTTTTCTGATACTTATTCAAAGATTAAATACATAGAAGTATTAAAAAATGGGAATATATTAACATTTTCGGATAACAACTTAATGATTTGGAATCCAAAAGGTTTTAAAAATGTCTCGCTTACACCATCGTTAATTGCATTTACTAGCAATATGCATTTTGACATGGAACAAATTTCAGATGAAGCATTGGATTTACCTATAGTATTCCCACCTTCTAATTGGAAGACTAGGCATATAGATACAGATTATGAAAACAAATCGCTATTTATCTCCTATTCATTAGAAAAAGCGAATGAGCTTTTAAAGAATCATTCAAACAATACTCAAGATAAAGAAGCCTCCCTCGACACTTTAATTTATGAATTGTTTACAACAAATTTTTTAGAAATAATTATTGATTCCAATATTGGAACAGTAATAATATATAAAATTATAAATGAGAAAAACATTTCATATTTTTCTCATTTAAGTAATGAATCTAAAGAATTAACAATGATATACGATTTTTTTATAAACTGCAAACGAAATGAAATATCTATAGATACTATTGGCAAAGATAAAAAATATAAAGCTTTACAAATTATCAGCGAAGAATATGCTACCTTTAAAGAAATAAATGGATTAGTAGACATTTCTGATATTGAACATATCATATATCATAATTGGGATGATCAACAGCTTACTTCGTATAGAGATATCTATATAGATAACGAATATAATACTAATTTAATGAAATCTCAATTACAACACAAAATATATACAAAGATATGCGGCTTATCAAATATCAAAATTATACAAAGCTTGCATTCAGATGTTGAAGCAACTTTTGTTGAACCATCAACAGGAAAGGTTATTTACACACGAGATGAAGAAATAGTAACTTCTCTTAAGATATGTAAAATGCTTATGTTTCATGGGGTAGAATCAGACGATATAGTTATTGTCACATCCGATATTAATACTTATAGTCCACTTTATATAAAATACTTAGATAACTCTTACATGAAAGGTTTTGTAAGGCAAGGAATACCTTTAAATCTTTATTCTCGGACTAATATACATTCTAATAATGCATATAAAGAGTTTGACCATAAGATAGAAAAGATTCAATATTTATGTGAAAAATTAAATTTAAAATTAACTAATGAAATGAAGAATAATATTAAGTCAACTGTATTTGTTCAAAATGAAAGAGTAGGGATGGAATTAGTAGATTTGAAGAATTTTAGTGGAGTAGGTAGGCAGTATAAACATGTCATATTTATAGGTACAGATCCTGAATTGTTTCCAAATAAAAATACACCTAATTTTCTTTATACAGAAGATGAGGATAGAAAATATTTTATGAGAGAAACGAGTTTCAATATTGCTAAAAAAAATTTTGATGAATTAAAAAGGAAAGCTGACAATATATATATCCTCACTGCACAGAATGAGTGGAAGCAAAATGAAGTCGAAAATATAAATATTTTGAACGAAGATAGTATATTGGTAAGCCATAGTCTAAAAACTAAAATGCAAATATTAGATAATTATGGAAATGTACTTAATGTATTAGATGGACATACTGAAGGTATAAATGGTATAAAAATATTTAATGATGGTAGAATATTATCATACTCTTCTGACAAGAGCTTAATTATATGGTCCAATAAAGGAGATTTAATTCATGTATTAACAGGTCATGAATTTGAAATAAAATCTGCAGAAATTTTAGATGATAATACAATAGTTTCAACTGATTGCTATACTATTAAATTATGGAGCGAGAAAGGCAATGTAATAAAAAGTATAGCATGTACTTGTAGAAGAAGTTATTCTTATATGATTAGTGTATTAGAAAATAATATAATATATGTAAATAGTGATATATTACAAATATTTAATACTGATGGAGATCTCTTAAAGTTATTAGATGATAATAAATATAAATTTGAAAAAATAGAAGTCTTAGGTAATAAAAAGTTTGCAACATGGTCATCTTCTTCTAAAAGTATACAAATTTGGTCTTATATTGGAGCTCTAGAGTATGAGTTAATAGAAAATCAAGCTATATGTTATGTAAGAGAGTTTAATAATAGTCTTCTTATAGGTTTTACAGATGGAACATTGGTAAAGTGGAGTTATCAAGACAATATGGTTGAAAAGATAAAAGCACATACAGAGTGGATAAGAGGCATTAGTATTATTTCAAACAAAATAATGACTTATTCTTTTGATAACACTATAAAAATATGGAGCAATGATTTTAAATTAGAAAAAATATTATATATTCCAAGTATAACTAGATTTCATAGTGTTGAATCTGAACTCATTACTTCCCGAAATTATGGAGATTTACACTTATATGAATATAACAATGGAAATAATCAAGCAAACCTTAGTGATATAACGATTAGATAAGGATAGCCCTTATGATGATGCTGTTGAAAATAATTTAGAAGAAATAATTAAGTTATTTGATGAATATAATACCCCAAGAAAAACAAACAACTTTTTCTAAAGTTTAATTCTCAAAAGAGTAAAATTAAACAATAAAAATAGAGGGTGATAAAATGAGCAGAAAAAGAACAACATATAGTGCAGAAT
>JAYEIM010000329.1:0-1671 GCA_034660095.1 Campylobacterota bacterium
AATTTAAATTTTAGAAATAATATTTTAAACTCTTCAAAATTTTCAATTTCAGAATTATTAATTTCAGCACTAGCAACTTCTGTTTCAATAATATTATCACCATTTCTTTCAATGGTAAACTCAATCCAAAAAACCGACCGACCTCTTTTGATTGGATTAAATTCAATTTTTATGTCACTATATTTATTGATTTCTTTTTTTGAAACCTCAAGCACTTTTTGTTTAAAATTTGAAAATAATTTTTTGTATGAACTAGGTACTTGTAAAGTATCGTGTAATTCTGAAAGTTCAAATTTTCTGACTTTTAATTTTTGATATTGTTTGCATAATTCATAAATACGCATAGCATATTCACTCTCCATATTCATGACATACTTGATTTCGTACGGCTTAAATGCGTTTTTAAGTTGCAGCAGATAGGGTTTCAACTTTATATCAACAGAAGCTTCAATAACTCCCAATTTTGGCTTATATTCAAAGCTTGAAAACCAACCTGCTTCTATCCATCCTTCATCTGTTGTCTCTATTGACAGTTCTTTTCTTCTTAAGACTTTACATTCTTCTCTTATTCTTTTGTGATTTTTATGATCAGAAAGAAAATTAAAAAAAGACATTGGAAGTTGATAAACTAAAAATTCAGTGTCTTCTTTGTTATTTATAAGTGAAAGTGTTTTTAATATTATTTTAGTTTGAACAACTGAAAGCTTGTATCGAGCATTTATAAGTTGATAGTCTTTATTTATAATTTCTTTTTTTGCCATATTTTCAATCACTTTTATTTTTTTCACAATTATACCTTTTCTTTTTTTATATTAAATTATAACTAACTATTACTTATACTATGGTTAAGTAATAGTCAGTAGTCAAAAGGTAATAGTTAGTAGTCAAAAGGTAATAGTTAGTAGTCAAAAGGTAATAGTAAATCCCCCTGAAGCCCTTGGTTGTGAGGCAAAAATCGACTGATAATGTATATAATGTATATAATGATACTACTAACTAAGAGAAATTAACTCTTTTTACCTTTTAAATATATGAAAATCAATGTATAAATTCAAAGCTTACACAAGAGCTTTCACAACATAAATCATACATAGAATAGACTAGACATTAAAAAAGCTCGTAGAATCAATCTACGAGCTTTTTTGAGGTATATAATATATAAAACTATTTGAATGTAATTAAACGATCATCTTTAATTGATTTGACTTTGCTATTATCTAATATAATACTATTGTTAACTACTCTCACATTATGTTTATTTAATGTTTCTATCGTTACATAATTAGTATAACTCAAATCAGAAAAATACTTCATACTAAAATAAGTAGCAACAACACCCAGCATAAATGCAATTAGTAAACTTTGCGTAAAAATTAAGCCAAAGTTGAACTTATGATTATTATCTTTTTCAAATTTCTTAAGAAAAATATCTATTTTACTACCCTCTCTATCAAAAAAAATCTTACTAGTTTTTGCAAAAACTCCGAAACTTGATTCTATTTTCTTCATTTCATTTTTTACATTTAGTTCACTTATGGTTTCTCTTTTAAAATCGTTAATTTTGTTCTCAATTTCAATAAATTTTGTCTCAAGTTTCGCAAAAATTTGAACCCCTATTTTTTTAGTGTCCAAGTTATCAACTTCGTTGCTTAAATCAGTACTAATGTTCCA
>JAYEIM010000330.1:0-1665 GCA_034660095.1 Campylobacterota bacterium
AATTGTTGCCATCACATTTAAAGATTCTATATGTTTATCAGTAACATCTCTTTTGATTTTTTCAAGTTTATCAATTTTATCTTTTAATTCTAAAGGTGTTTTATTTTTATTAAAAACATCACTTTTTATCTCATTTTCTAACTCTTGAGCTTTGTACATCATACCTTGAATAGCTGGTGGATAAACTGCTAACATCTGAGTATTTAACTGTTCTAATTGTTTAGGAGTTATCCCCATTTTTTTCATATTTACATCATTTTTTAAAATAGCTTGAAGCGGATGTGGAAGATTTATCATCTCATGTATTGTAAAGTTTGGCTTTTTACCTGCACCATATAAACTTGTAGCTATCACTAAAGATGCTAACCCTAATTTTGTTATTTTCGATATTGTCATTTTATTCCCTTATTTATTTTTGTATTAAAATTTAATTCCAAGTCTAAAGATAACTCTATTATCTTCACTTAACCCACCTGTATTTGTTGCACTATCAAAGTTAGAATCTCTTTTTATCATATAAGAGTATCCAGCACTAAAATCATATTTTTTATTAATTTTATAGTGAATACCAGGTATTGCATAGATAAAATTACCACCTGTGCTATCTACATCTATACCATTGTTTTTATGTTTACCACAATTTTTACCATTTAGCTCTAGTTGCATACCAAATTTTGGTGTAATTGCATAAGAATAACCAATATTCCATTTTAAACTATCTCCAAATTGGTAGTTATTGTCACCTTTTGTTGTTTTAGTATAAATTATATGTGCATCAATTCTTGAATTTGTCAATAATTTTGTTAAAGCAATTTCTGCTAAATAATCAGTACTACCACTACCTAATTGCATAACTTGGAATTTATTAGTACCTGATGGAGTTATAAATGATTTATCAGTATCTCCTGTTGGTAGTTTTAAACCAGCACCAACAGATAAAAATAAACTATCACCTTTCTTTTGATTTAATATCTCATATTTACCCATAACAATTGAATCACCTATACCACTATTTTTGTTTATAAAACTTTGTTTAGTTACAGGGTGGATTGAATTAAACTCTTTATCTTTATATGTCATAATTGCCCGTATCTCAAAACTATTACCTAAACCATATTTAGCTTTAAGTTTTGTAACATTTGTTTTCATAACTCTATTTTTATTATCACTTACTTCGGTGTCTCCGTTATATGCTCTATCTTTTATACATGATTCATTCATTATACCCATTTTTAAAAAACCGCTTGGTGCAACATTTCCAGTGTTTCCATTTATAGTTGCTAATGGTACAATATTTTGATTTGCTAATAAACTAGTTGCAATTAAACTACTACTTAATAATATCTTCTTATACATTTTATATCCTTATATTATACTGATAATGATTATCACTGATGAAATAGTAAACAATTTATGCTTAAAGTTTAATTAAATTGATAATAGTTATTAATATTATTAAAATTGCTTTTAAAATAGCTCGTCATACCCTTTTTTACCCCTTTTTTACGATATAATACCTTATAAACAAAAAATATAAGGGACTATAATGTTACAAAATAAACTTAAGATTGCTTTGGCAATCACACTATTTACTACAATAAATTTAACAGCTAATGAAAAATATACAATGACACAGATTTATGATAAAATGTGTATAGAGTGTCA
>JAYEIM010000331.1:0-8499 GCA_034660095.1 Campylobacterota bacterium
TTAAGATTATTTTGATTTGCTTTGAAAATTTTAATAGTATCTGTCATAAGTACAAACTGCTCCTTTAATTGCTTTTTTAAAAATTAAGCAGATATTATATCTGAAAATTGTGTGGTTATTGATTAGAAATGATAGCTATCTTCTTTGACCCCTACTTTGTCCACTCCTATTTCTATTGTTTCCACCATTTTGTCCACCACGACCTCTTCCTCGTCCTCTGCTATTTCCGCCATTTGCACGAGCTTGTCCTCTTTTGCTAAGTGGTTCAGCTTTGATAGTTGGATCTACTTTAAAACCATCTATTTCTACTTTTTCTATATCTTTTTTGATTAGTTTTTCAATATCTTTTAAAAACTCTAATTCATCTACACAAACTAAAGATAATGCTTCCCCATCATTTCCAGCTCTACCAGTTCGCCCTATTCTATGCACATAATCTTCTGGTACATTTGGTAGTTCAAAGTTAACCACATGAGGAAGTTGATCTATATCTATACCTCTTGCTGCTATATCAGTAGCAACCAATACTCTAATGGTATTTGCTTTAAAGTCTGCAAGTGCTTTAGTCCTAGCTCCTTGAGATTTATTTCCATGTATAGCCGCAGCACTTATTCCATCAAATTCAAGTTGTTTTGTAAGTTTATTTGCACCATGTTTTGTTCTAGTAAATACTAAAACTTGATGCCAATTTCCTCTTTGAATTAGATGTGATAAAAGCTCTTTTTTTCTACCTTTATCAACAAAATGAATAACTTGACTTATAGTTTGTGCTGAAGTATTTCTTTTAGCTACTTCTATTAAAGATGGGTTATTTAATAGTCCATCTGCTAATTGTTTTATTTTATTTGAAAAAGTTGCAGAAAAAAGTAAACTTTGTTTATCTTGTGGTAACAATGCTAATACTTTTTTAATATCATGGATAAATCCCATATCAAGCATTCTATCCGCTTCATCCAATACCAAAAACTCTACTCTTGATAGATCTAAACTTTTTTGTCCAATTAAATCTAAAAGTCTCCCAGGAGTAGCAACTAATATATCTACACCTTTTTTTAGCTTTGCTTTTTGAGGGTTTATACCAACGCCTCCAAATACAACTGTTGATGTAAATGGTAAATATTTACTATAATCTTCAACATTTTGTTGAACTTGTGCAGCTAATTCTCTTGTAGGAGTAAGTATCAATGCTCTTACTTGAAATTTTTGATTTTTAACTGAATGTTGTGTTAATAGTTCTAAAATAGGAAGTGTAAAACCAGCAGTTTTACCTGTACCTGTTTGAGCTCCTGCTAAAACATCTCCACCTTTTAAAATAAGTGGTATTGCTTGAAGTTGTATAGGGCTAGGTGTTGTATAGCCTTGATCTTGAATCGCTTTTAATATTGGTTTTGATAAACCTAAGTTTGTAAATGACATAAAATAAAGTACCTTTGTGTATTAATATATTAAATTTTTTAGAATTGTTGTTTTAATTATTTTGATATTGTTGTTTTTGTATATACAATATATTCATTTGGCTGAATCATTAATATTACACCATAAACAAGTAATAAAATACCAATAATAATTGCAAATTTTTGTAAGATTTTCTTTTCTAGTTTTACTCTAGAGAAATATAGGGTCAAAATTGACCCTATTATAAATAGAATGATACCTATTTTCATATATTAAGATAACAAATCTATATTTCGTTGTTGGTTTGCGTTAGCTTGTGTTTGCATAACATAACCCATTTGACTCATAATATTTGTTTTACTAAAATCACTTATCTCTTTACTATAATCGATATCTAAAATAGTAGATTGTGCTTTTGCCAATTCAACTTCTGTAGATATAGAATTTCTTGCACTTGATTCCATAGCATTTGAAGCACTACCAAAATCACTTGCATATGTAGCTAACTTAGTCATACCCTGATCTACTGCATTAAGCATATTTTGCATTGATGTAGGATTTGTTGTAAAATCTCCTAAAAATGATTTTAAAGTATCTGATATACTTGTAGTATCCGCTTTTTCCATCTCAATTGTTGAATCAACATCAGTAATCGAAATATCATCACTTGAATCACCAGATGCTTTCAAAAGAGATGTCCCGTTATATGTTGTACTTGAAGCGATACTTTCATATTGATCAACATATTTTGATATCTGTTGTTGTATAGCTTCTCTTCCCTCTGGACTTGTTGTTCCGTTCATAGCTTTCAGTGTTTCAGTTTTTATATTTTCTAATAGTTCTTTTTGACTTGATATACCACTTTGAGCAATATTTGACATAGCTATACCACTATTCATATTTTCTAAAGATTGTGATACTGAACTTTTTTGAGAACCTAAAGCATCAGCAATAGCCAACCCTGAAGCATCATCACTAGCTTTATTTATAGCTAGGGCAGTACCAATTTTTTCTAACGAACTAGACTGTACATCGTTTATATTCTGTAGGCTTGTATATGATGAGTTAATATTCATAAGATACTCCTTTTTTATTTATATAACTATTATAGGTCTTTTTTAATTAAATTAATATTAAAAACTACCATTAGATACCATTACTTGGTTGCGTTAGAGTCCTGAAAGGGTAGAAAAGGCAACATAAATACTCTTTTTATCATATTTATTGGAGCCATTGCTGTTTCCTTTGCCATATGTGTTGTTACATCAGGAGATGTTAAATTTCCATCAATATTTACAGAGTAAGAGAATCTTTCCTCATCTCCTAAAACAATATAGTTTACCAATGGAATATAGCTTATGATCTTTGCATAATCTTTCATAAAAATTATATCTACTTTGGATTTTATTTTTTCACTATATAAATCTATATTTGCATCTCCATTAAAATCAGAATGTACTCCAGATATATTTAATTTTGGTATATTCAATACAGAATTGTCTCTATTAAAATTAAAATTAAAATTTCCTTTTTTTATCTCATATTCACTTAATTGAAATTCATCTGTTGCAAATCTATAAGCATTTGGTATTATTAACAATGGATTTATAACTGCAGGAGCTGAATTTATAACTAAAAATATATTATTTAGAATTGATGCATCTTTTATATTTAAATTTCTCAACTCCCCTCTTCCATTTAAATTACATTGAGTTCCACTTGTGTATAAATCAACATATCCATCTTTTAATATAACACTTCCTGCTCCATTATTTATAAAATTTTTATCTACTTTGTCTGCATTTAAATATATATTATCTCCGTCTAAATATAAACTAATATTTGTATTGTTTTTATCTAAAATAAAATCAACTTTATCTTTATTGGTTTTGGAGATAATTTTATCGTATTGCACTACATTGTTATTGTATTTAAAGTAACCATTATTCATAGATAAAGATACTTTTGGTAAATCTAAAATAATATTCTCACATTTTTCAAGAGGTTCTTTTTTTACAGGTTTTGTTTCATTTAAATCTTTTGTTTTATATTCTATACCCACATCATTTAGAGTTAAATTTATCTTTGGTTTTTTAGTTATATCTATATTTCCACTTAACATATTTTTAGTATCTTTTAAAGATATTTTCTTCATTTTTTCGATCTCTATATCCAAATTGATATCTTTTTGTTTTTTAGTTTTATGAAAAATACCATATGGTTCAATATTTAAATTTAATCTAATTGCCATATCTAAGAAATCTTTTGTTTTAATATATGCACTACCACTAGTTATATTATTGTCTTTCATCACTTTAACAATTTTACTTAATTTTTCAAAGCTATTAATATCTATGAAATTTGTATCATCTTTCTTTTTATATTCAATTGTTAAACTTGGCAAATATAAGTTTATATCATCTTTAAAACTTACACTATATGGTATATCTGTTTGATTTATATCTACTAAATCTTGAAATTTAAGCTTATGAATATTTATATTGCCTTTTGAGCTACTACTGTTTAAGTCCAAATTAGCCAACATTGAGATATCAAATGTTTGATTTAAATCATTAGTTTTACTAGTTGCATCTATATCTAAATCAATGATATTAAAATCTTTTGTTTTTAGATCAATTGACGCTGATTTTAGATTTGCCTGCTTCAATGGAATAATTATATCTTCAAGTATAACTATATCTTCAATACTTAGATAATTGTAATTATCTTTCTTTTGATAAGAGATTCCTAATGATGGCAGTATTGCATTTATCTCTTTTCCGAAAATTGCTCGATAAGGGATAGTTTTATTTTGAATACTTACAACATCTTTAATATCTACAAATTTTATATTTACATTACCTTTTGTATTATTTTGATCCAAATTTGTACTATTCGTAAGGTTTACTGAAAAAGTTTTGTTTATATCCTTGGCATCTAAATTTACATTTAATAAGTTTTTATTTATATCAAAAACTAAATTTTTTATATCTATAATATTCCCTTGCTCTACAAGTGTAGTATCTTTTATGAAAACTTTTTTATCTTTATATATAAAATCAAATTTATTAAATTTTAAAGGATTATCTTTTACAGTAATGATAGAATTATTGTTTAGTATTTGAACAAATACATCTACAGGGTCATCAGAAAATGGTATATTTATTTTAACTTTTATATCACTTTTACCCTTTGTTTGTCTAACACCAAGCTCATCTGCAATATTTACATCATATGATTTAACAGCACGAACCAAAGTCCAGTTTAAAGCAGATATAGTTTGAAGCTTTAAAAGTAACCCTGAATCACCAAACATATCATAAACAATAGCTTCGCTACCGTCCAAATCAACATCATTTGACTTTGGTTTTGTAAGTTTAATATTCATATCTTTACCATCAAACAACACTTGCACCTTTTTAGCTTCAAGTGGATATGCTCTTTTTGGATTGAAGTCTATAACTATATCATCTAAGGTTGCATCAACTCTTAAAGTTGAAAAATCAACATTAAAATCTTTTAAATATGTTTTTCCGGAAATATTATCTATCTTTGCAGATTTAGAATTAAGTCTTACTATTGCCCATTTTCTTATACCTTTTGGTATGGCTACAAGCTTGTCAAAAACTTTAATATCTCTAAATTTATTTGAAGATAATTGATAATTCAGAGTGTCGTTTTCAATGGTATTATTTGTTGTTATTTTTATATCTTTATAATATAAATCTCCAGCTATAGTAGTTTTTGTATTTTTTATATCTGTTTTTATTTTTCCTTCAAATGTGACACCATCTTTAAGGCTAGATTTTGATACAGATATATCTACTTTTCCATCTATTACTGTAATTACAATATCGTTCAAATTAACTATTGGTTGATTTGGATATTTTAATTGTGGACTTTTTATCCTAAGTTTAATATTTAAATCATTTTCATCAATTTTTGTAATATTTGAAAGTTTTTCTTGACCATTTAATGTTACAAGTTCAATATAGTCAAAAGTAAATTGTTCATTTATAAGTTTTTTAATATCATCATCTAAATCAATATAGTTATTTATAAACTTTATATCTTTTATTTTATTTGTATAAGCATTAAATTTTAATCTGTTGTTTTTAATCTGTTGAGTTAAACTAAATTCTAAATATTGATGTTTTATATTAAAAATATTATCTTTATAGTCAACATATATGTGTTCACCTTCAAAATCTATATCTTCAATCTTAATTAGTTCAAAATAACTTAATGCTCTATTTCCATAAATAAGCCAATTTGGATCAAATTTAGTTTCTGATTCATCGTTTGATTTAATAATTTTTAGTTTTTTTATAGAAAATATTAGTTTTTTATCATACTTTATATATAATCCATCTATATTTACATTATTTAAAGAGATATTATTTATCAATATACCATTAGTTAAAGAGACAAAGAACATTAAAAAAATTGAAGTTACAACACCAAAAGCTATTAAAGCACTTTTAACCATTATTGAATATATCCTAGTTTTATTTATAATACTTGGGTTTTATATGATACTTGAAGTTAAAACACAACGAGTTATCCATATACCTAAAGGTAGTACAACTTACATTGTATCATATTTAGATAAAAATAATTATGATATGAACTATATTGATAAAATAGTGTTGAGTTTTTTAGGTAGCCCTCAAAGTGGCTGGATAGATTTACAATCTGAAAATATGACCAAAGTAGAATTTTTATATAGACTTACAACTTCAAAAGCAGCATTAAAAAAAGTAACTCTAATACCTGGAGAAACATATTATTTTTATCTTCAAGAGTTGGCTAAAACATTAGATATCTCAACATATAAGCTTTTTAATACTTATGCAAAATACGCATATAAAAAAGATGGCAATATCATAGCAGATACATATCATCTACCTATGGGTATGAATGAAGAGCAATTGATAAAACATCTTTTAAGAATAACTGAAAAGAAATATAAACTTTTAAGTGAAAAGATATTTGGATTTTACAATAAAAAGAATTGGTATAGATATGTAACAATTGCATCTATTATTCAAAAAGAATCAGCTTCAAAACAAGAGATGCCATTGGTATCAAGTGTTATCCATAATCGTTTAAAAAAAGGTATGAAGCTACAAATGGATGGAACATTAAATTATAGTAAATATTCACACACTAAAATCACTCCAAAAATGATAAAAACTGACAAAAGTCAATACAATACTTACAAAAACAAAGGACTTCCTAATGATCCAGTTTGTGCCATAGAGTTTGAGGCTATGAGAGCTGCAGTATTTCCTACAACAACAAATTATCTATATTTTATGAAATCAAAAGATGGTAGTAAACATAACTTTAGTTCCACATATAAAGCACATAGACAAAATATAAAAGAGATAAAAAAGTACAAAAGAGCTAAAAAGAAATTAAATAAAAAAATACTTTCAATTATAAAACAAAGTGAAGAGAAAAAACCTATAATAAAGAAAAGAAATCTTAAAAATTTATGGGATTAGTTAAGCATAATAAATTTAATATATTACTTTTTGTAACACTATAATATATAAAAATTAAATATGTGTATAAAAGAAACATCTAAAATATTTATACAACAACTTTTACATCATCTAAAAGAGCATAAAACATATTTTGATAAACTAATGGTTACAAAATTAAAAACAAGGAACAAATATGTCAAAAATTATATGGTCAAAAATTGATGAAGCACCAGCTTTAGCAACTTACTCGCTTTTACCAATCGTAAATGCATTTACAAACGCTGCAGGTGTTGAAGTAGTAGCAAAAGATATCTCTTTAGCTGGTAGAGTATTAGCTGCAATGGGTAAAGCTGAAGATGAGCTTTCAAAATTAGGTGAAGTAGTTTTACAAGAAGATGGTAACATTATCAAACTTCCAAATATTTCTGCTTCTGTTGGTCAATTAAAAGATTGTATTGCTGAGCTTCAAAGTCAAGGTCACGATATCCCTGATTATCCTGAAAATCCAGCTAATGCTTCTGAAGAAGAGATTCAAGCTAAATATGCTACTTGTCTTGGTTCTGCTGTTAATCCTGTATTAAGAGAAGGTAACTCAGATAGAAGAGCAGCTAAAGCTGTTAAGAAATTTGCTCAAAATAACCCTCATAAATTAAGAGCATTCCCTGAGAACCCTAAATCATATGTTGCACATATGGAAGGAAATGGAGATTTCTTTTCAAATGAGAAATCTGTAACTTTAGATGCTGATCAAAAAATCACTATTGCATTAAACGGTAAAGAATTAACTTCAGTTGATGCAATTGCTGGTGAGATTTTAGATGGTACATTTATGTCAATCTCTGCTCTTAACAACTTCTATGCTAAAACAATTGAAGATGCTAAGAAAAATGATGTTTTATGGTCATTACACCTTAAAGCTACAATGATGAAAATCTCTGATCCAATTATGTTTGGTCATGGCTTCAAAGCATTCTTTGCTGATGTATTCGCTAAACATGCAGATACTTTTGCAGAGCTTAATGTAGATGCAAACCAAGGTATGTCTGATTTAGAAAAGAAAATTGCTGGTCACGCTAAAGAAGCTGAGATTAAAGCTGATTTCCTTGCTGCATTAGAATCTGATTCTCCAAAGTTAGCTATGGTTGATTCTGATAAAGGTACTACAAACTTCAATGCATCAAATGATGTAATTATTGATGCTTCTATGCCTGTTGTTGTAAGAGAAGGTGGTAAACAATGGGACAGAAATGGTGATGCTTGTGAATGTGTTGCTGTAATTCCTGATTCTACATACGGTATGTTCCATGCTGAGATGGTAGCTGATTGTGTTAAAAATGGTCAATATGATGTATCTACAATGGGTACAATGCAAAATATCGGTCTTATGGCTCAAAAAGCAGAAGAGTATGGTTCTCACCCTACAACTTTTGAATTAGCCGAAGCTGGAACTGTAACTGTAACAGGTGCTAACGGTGTATTAATGTCATTTGAATGTGAAGCTGGTGATATTTGGAGAATGTCTAGAACTAAAGATATTCCAATTAGAGACTGGGTTAGATTAACTGTTGAAAGAACTGGACTTGAAAAAGTTCCTGCTATTTTCTGGTTAGAT
>JAYEIM010000332.1:0-1662 GCA_034660095.1 Campylobacterota bacterium
GTATCGTATGAGTTCATCGCTTCTTTATAACAATCATAACCATTTTCTACTATCACTTTTGAATTATCTTTTTTAACTATACAATTTTTATATGCCCTACGAACTTTACTTCTAGCATTTCCACTTATTTCTTCCATGTCACCAAAGCTATCTTTAATAACATACCAAAAAGAGGACTTTGTATCCTTGTCCCAATCAGTAACATATCTAATAAAGTAAGCTTTTGATTTTTTTAAAAGATAATGACAATCAAATTTATTTAAAGTAATTCTTTTATTTGGCATTTCTTTTGGAATCAATGCACCATGATAAATTTGCCACTTAATACCTTTATATTCTATCAAAATAACTCCTCATATTCTTTAGCTAACTTATCATAAGTAAAATGATCTAAAACATATTTTTTACCATTTACACCTAAAGTATCTCTTTCAATTTGTTTCATATTATATAATTCTAAAACTCCATTAGCAATTGATTCTGGATTTTGGGCTTTTACACAAATTCCACATTTTGCTGTCTTAACAATATTACTTTTCCCAGAGTCTATCGCATATATTATTGGTTTTGAACTATACATATAATCATACAATTTATTAGGAGATACACCATATTTAAATAATTTTTCTTTTTGTAATCCAATGTAACAAACATCAAATAACTTTAACATACTTTGTACTTGCTTTTTTTGGATAGAATTAATAAAAAGAATATTTTCTTGACTATTAAAATCATTAATTAAATTTTGTTTCTCTTGACCATCTCCAATAATTACAAATAAAATATCTTTTAATAGTAATGCACTTTTACAAAAACTATCCAATGCATTTGCTACACCTACAGTACCTGTATATCCTACTATAAATTTATTCTTTGGAATTTTCTCTAAAATATCTTTATGGAGTGGTTCTATTTGACTCAATTCATCTAAATCGACACCATTACTTATCCATGTAAAATCTCTATCAAGTCCAATATCTTTTTTTATATGCTCTCCATAATTTTGAAGATTTGAAACTATTATATTTGATTTTTTAAGTGCAAATTTTTCAAACCAACCCATAAGTTTTATAAAAGGGTGTGTTTCTTTAAACCCACCAAGTTCTATTAAACTAAGTGGCCAAATATCTTTTACTTCATATATTAGTTTTGCACCATATATCTTAGAAAGTACCCATGCTGGTAAAATTGGAAATGGTGCCATAGGCGATACAATGATAACATCGGGTTTTTTTAAACTAAAAGATAAAAAGAAACATTTAAACATAAATAAAAACCATTTTAAAACTCTTTTTTTACTATGTGAAGTTCCATAATTAAATGTTCTTAACCAAAGATAATCTACCCCATCAATATTTTCTTTTCTTTGTTTAGGAAAATTTTTAAACAGGTGTGAATAAGATGAACTAATAATTGTGACTTTATTTCCTCGTTTTATAAATTCTTTACCTAAATAATAATGTCGAAATTCCATACCATGATATGGAGTTCCTGCATATTCGTTAATTATCCATATGTTTTTACTCATATTCTATTAACTCTTTTATAATATTCCAACTAGCTTTTCCACCACCATATAGGTCTAATTTTAAATTTTGAATTTTGAATTTTGAATTGTTTTCATAAGCTTCAATTATTTTAGCTTTATCAGCACCAACCAAA
>JAYEIM010000333.1:0-1657 GCA_034660095.1 Campylobacterota bacterium
TAGACAATAAACAAGCTACATTTTTACCACAAGTATGGGAACAATTACCAGATTTTGATACTTTTATTTTTAATCTTTATAAAAAAGCTGGATTAGATGTAGAGAAACAAACGGAGTTACCAACAATATTTACTTATACGGTAGAGAAAATAGAAGAGGTGTAAATTATTGATACTATTATTCCATAAAACATTGATATTATTACCATTTTAATCTCCAATCCATTTTATTTTGAGTTAAATTAATAATCACACAATAAATTTCTTTAAAATCTTTTGTCTAACGCTTAACTTGAAAGACAAGTGAAATAACGGCTTGAGTATTTACTGTTTCATTTCACTTTATGCGACACTTAAAAGCTCAGTATTTTCGCAGTTTTACCTCGTTCTTCTCCTGTGCTTTGTTGTCCTTACCATTATAGTAATAGTTAGATTGTTTCTATCAGTTCGCCTTTTCTTTGTAGAAGTATTACATTATTATTTTTAGCTTCTTTTTTTACATCATTATTGATATAAAAACTTGCTAATGCTAAATGATGTGAATAATCTTTATATTCTGGATATAGTTTTTTAAAATTATCTAATTTTTTTGTAACTAGTTTTTCTATATCTGTTGAATGTGCTTTATATTTTGTTTCTATAATTGCAATATCTTTACCATTTACCATTAATATGTCAAATTCATCTTCAATACCATCTCTTTTTCTTGAAGCATTTTTATCTGTAAAATCATAATTGATTCCATTTAATGATGGGTTTGATGATAAAGAGTTATAAAAAAATTCTTCTGCTATGTAGCCTTGATTGTTTGATACATTACCGATTAATTTAGCTACCTTTTCAACTGTTGCTTCTGTTTTAGCATGTCTTTTTTCCCATTTCTCATCTGATGATTTTAGTCTATTTTCATATCTTGTATCCATCTCTTTTTGAGATGTTTTTAAATCTAATATTGCATTTGCCAAATCTTCTTTTGTAACCATAGTTTACTCTTTATTCGTTGTTTTATATATTATATCTAAATTTTATTTAGATATTAACTTATTTTATTTTTTAAATTCCTCAATACTTTTATGTATAACCTTAGCAGATGGAATAACACTAACTGATTTTTCCAAATGTACATCTTGATCATCAAAAAATATATCTGCACCAAAGACTTCAAGTATCTTATACTTATCACTTCCACCTAAGAAAAAGGCTTCATCTATCCTTACGCCCCATACATTTAGAGTTTTTATAACTCTTTCATGTGTAGGTGCTGACCTTGTTACTAGTGCTGTTCTTATTGGACTACTTGTTGATGATGTGTCTTTAAATTTATCTTGAATATTTGCAATAGTTAGAAGTAGTTTTGCAAATACACCTTTTTCTAGTGGATTGTCTTTGTTGTCTTGCTCATGTTTGATAAACGCATCAAGTCCATAAGTTCTGATTCTTCACTAAACAATACAGCATCTCCATTATTATAGATTATGGTATATTACAAGGTTTTTGATTATAAATAAATTTAATTATATTTGCTTGTACTCATAACGGCAATCTTGAGGGACAAGCGATATTATGCAAGAAATATTTTGTCTTTAAGATGTCTAGCTTGACACAAAAAAAGCTCGAAATTCCGCAGTTTTAGCTTGTTCTCTCCTAGTATTTGTTAG
>JAYEIM010000334.1:0-1652 GCA_034660095.1 Campylobacterota bacterium
CGAATAGATGAAGCATTTTTCTTAGGTGGAAGTGATAAGTATGAGATACTTGAAGCTTTTGGTGCTGATATATTTTTTGATGACCAAGATGTGCATTTGGAATTATCTAGTGGTGTTGTACCAAGTGCTAAGGTTATACATCAAAGCATTGAGGAATTTAAGAAATAAAAACTATACAGACATAAAGATGTCAATTCACTCCTTTATAATTACACTACATAAAAAATAAAGGGGTTGCAAATGCAAACACAAACAATAAAAATAGAGTTATTAATCAACGGAAAAAAAGTAAACATCGGTCATCAATTTTTAGAATATATAGCTAAAAAGATTCCTGATTCAAAAGAGAATCAATCTATATTTGATATATTAGCTTGTTCTGATAATCCAGAGGTAAGAGAAGCACTTTCATACCATGACAACTTGAATAAAAAAACAATTCATCTTTTACTTGAAGATACAAATCAAGAAGTTGTAGATAGTATACTGTCAAATAGTACTTTAGCAAAACATATTAATGAAGATGTACTATTTAAAATTATGAAAACTGGTAATATTAAATATTTAACAACTATTGCTTCGAATGTAGAAGATTATGTAAAATGTGATTTATGTAAAATTGTTAAAAAATTAGCAAATCATAAAAACCCATTAGTAAGATACGAATTAGTTCGATGGAGAGCAAATGATATTGTTACTAACAAGATTTTAAAACAGTTATCAAATGATAAAGATATTGATGTTGCTAAAGAAGCACAAGAAGAGTTAGACAGAAGAGATAGATAAGCTTGACTAAATAGTGAAAATGACATACTAAAAGAACTTTATAAATTTTAAAAAGCTTGAAGAAATAGAACAAAATTATTATTTTGATGAAACATGTCAAGGAAGTGTACCCGAGGCAATAATATCTTTTTTAGAATCTACAGACTTTGAAAGTTCTATAAAGAATGCAATATGGCTAAAAGGTGATGCAGATACACAAGCTTGTATTGCAGGAGCAATAGCAGAAGCATATTACAAAGAAATACCTAGAAAACTTATAACTAAAGCTTTGGATATATTACCTAAAGAGTTTATTGTAACTATAGATAATTTTTATAAGACTATAGACCATCAGTTTAAAATTAACTAGATGTAATATATTAATAATACTAAGCAGACATAAAGATGTCAAAATAACAATATATACTATGTCAAATAAAAAGGACATATTATGGGGTATCCTATACCAGAAGTAGAAGGAATAATCAAAAAGATTACAATATTTCCACCTACTTATCCAATTAAAATCATAATGATACATAGACTTATGATGGATGATGATATAAAAAGAAAACCGATCACTATTATGAATGCAAAAACTGATGAATTGAAATTATTAAGAGATATTTCCATAACACTTGCATCAATGTATATATCAAAAGATAATAGACGAAAATATATAGCTACTTATTTCAAGATAACAGAAGCAAATGTAGCAGAAATTGTTAATAATATTATATCAAAACACCATATTGAGTTAAAACAATATCAAGATAAATTAAAAGATTCGCATTCTATTTGTTTTGGTTGGGATGTTGTGAATGATTGTGAAATTGATTTGGCAAGACTGCAAGAATTAAAAAAAGAACATAATCTAAGTTTAAATC
>JAYEIM010000335.1:0-8404 GCA_034660095.1 Campylobacterota bacterium
GCTTGGTTTACAGATTCTACTGTTACATCTTTATTTAATGTTACTGTTAAATCTACCATAGAAACATTTGGTGTTGGGATTCTTATAGCTTGACCATTTATTTTACCAGATAAGTGTGGTAAAACTTTAGATATAGCTTTTGCTGCACCTGTTGTTGTAGGGATAAGATTTATAGCTCCTGCTCGGGCTTTTCGTGGGTCTTTTTTATGTTTTCCATCAAGAATAAGTTGACTTCCTGTGTAAGAGTGAATTGTAGTCATAAGTCCATTTTCTATCCCAAAAGCATCATCTAAAACTTTTGCTACAGGTGCAAGACCATTTGTAGTACAAGAAGCATTTGAAACAATTGCTTGACCAGCATATGTATCTTCATTTGCACCCATTACAAACGTAGCTGTATCATCTTTTGCAGGAGCAGAAAGAACAACTTTTTTAATACCATTGTCGATATATGGTTGAACTGATTCAGTAGTTAGAAATGCACCTGTACACTCTAAAACAACTTCAGCACCAAGCTTTGCAAAGTCAAGTTTTGCTGGATCTCTTTGGCTTAAAAGTTTAGCTTTATCATTTCCAATGTAGATATACCCATCTTTAACTTCAATATCTCTTCTATTTCCATGAACAGAATCATATCTAAGCCCATACTGAATCATCTCTTCAGTACCACTTGCATTACAAGCTACTAGCTCAATATCATCTCTGTTCGCACATATTCGTGCTACACATCGTCCAATTCTTCCCAATCCATTTATCGCAACTTTTAAAGCCATAAGAATCCTTTTGATTTTATAATATTTGGATATTTTATCTAAAAACTTATATAAAAATGTTTAAAAAATAGAATATAAATTGTATATCTCAAATAGGTCTATTTTAAGGAAATGATATGGAAGTTTTAGATAAAATTATTCTCTAAAAAATAGAAAATTTATTTAATAGATTTAACTTATAATAAATATTTATTAAATAATTTTTTTATATAAAATATGGAGTTTTTATGTCAATAATGATAGCAAAGAGAAATGGTAGAAAAGAAGTTTTAGATATAACAAAAATACAAAAACATACAGTATCAGCTACAAAAGATTTGTCAGGCGTTAGTCAAAGTGAATTAGAAATAGATGCACAAATTAAATTTATAGATGGTATGAGTTCTAGCGATATCCAAGATGCTTTAATTAAAACTGCTGTTGAAAAAATTGACATTGATGTACCAAACTGGACATTTGTTGCTTCAAGACTTTTTCTATATGACACATATCATAGAGTTGGAAAAGCTACTCATGGTATAAAAGGAAATGCCTATTGTCATCTAAAAGACTATATTAAATATGGGCAAGATGCTGGAAGAATTATACCTGCACTTGAAAATGGTTATGATTTAGATGATTTAAACTCTGCTATTGTACCGCAGCGTGATCTACAATTCAATTACCTAGGTATAAAGACTTTATACGATAGATATCTCATTAAAAACGCAGACGGGGAACCTATAGAATTACCACAACAAATGTTTATGGGAATTGCGATGTTCCTTGCACAAAATGAAGTAAATAAACAAGAAAAAGCAAAAGAATTTTACGATGTAGTATCTAAATTTGAAGTGATGCTAGCAACTCCAACATTATCAAATGCTAGAACAAATAGACATCAACTTTCATCATGTTATATTGGTAGTTCTCCAGATAATATTGAAGGTATTTTTGATAGCTACAAAGAGAAAGCTTTATTGTCTAAATTTGGTGGTGGAATTGGATGGGATTGGAATAGTATCAGAAGTTTAGGTGGTATGATTGATGGCCACAAAAGAGCAGCAGGTGGAACTGTACCATTTTTAAAAATTGAAAATGATTTAGCACTTGCAGTTGATCAATTAGGTACCAGAAAAGGTGCAATCGCAGTTTATCTTGAACCTTGGCATATGGATATAGTTGATTTTATAGATTTGAAGAAAAACTCTGGTGAGGAGAGAAGAAGAGCACATGACCTTTTCCCTTCACTTTGGATAAGTGATCTTTTTATGGAAAGAATCCTAAGTGATTCTCATTGGACCTTATTTGACCCTTACGAAGTTAAAGATTTAGCTACATTAACTGGTAATGACTTCAAAAAAAGATATGAAGAGTATGAAAGTGATACAAGCATAACCAAAGAGCAAACAAAAGCTAAAGATCTATGGAAAAAAGTTTTAACTTCATATTTTGAATCTGGTTCCCCTTTCCTTTGTTTTAAGGATAATGCAAACAAAGCAAATCCAAATGATCATACAGGTTTCATAAGAAGTAGTAACCTTTGTACAGAAATATTTCAAAATACAGAACCAAATCATTATAAAATTCAATTAGAATTTGAAGATGGAACTATCACAACTCACGAGGAAGATGAACTTATGATTGTCGATGGTGGCATCACTAAAAAAGCAAATAAAGTAACAGCTTTAGACTCAATAGATGGTAAAAAAATATTTATTGTGGAAAAAGAAAAGATTGATGGGAAAACTGCTGTTTGTAATTTGGCTTCTGTAAATTTAAGTAGAATAAATACTAAAGAAGATATAGAAAGAGTAGTTCCAACAGCTGTTAGAATGCTTGATAATGTTATAGATTTAAACTTTTATCCACTTAGAAAAGTAAAAGTAACAAATTTACAAACACGAGCAATAGGTTTAGGTGTCATGGGTGAAGCTCAAATGGTTGCAGAGTGTGGATTAACTTTTGGATCAAATGAACACTTTAAAAAGATCGATTCAATTATGGAAGCAATTAGTTATAACACTATTAAATCATCATCAAATTTAGCTGTAGAAAAAGGATTATATCCAACTTTTGAAGGTTCTAAATGGTCAAAAGGTATTATGCCTATGGATCATGCACCACAAGCTGTTGAAGCATTACTAAATAAAGATCTATTTGATAGTGGTTATGATTGGAACAAATTAAGAGAATTAGTAAAATCACAAGGCATGAGAAATGGTTACCTAATGGCTATTGCACCAACTAGTTCTATATCTATTTTAGTAGGAACTACTCAAGCTATAGAGCCTGTTTATAAAAGAAAATGGTTTGAGGAAAATATGAGTGGATTGATACCTGTTGTTGCACCAAATTTATCTCCTGAAACATGGAATCATTATATTCCAGCTTATGAAGTTGAACAAAAAGATATTATAAAAGCAGCTGCAATTAGACAAAAATGGCTAGATCAGGGGCAAAGTACAAATATATTTATGTCTTTAGATAAAGCTAGTGGTAAATACTTACATGAAATTTACACCTTGGCTTGGCAATTAGGATTAAAGTCAACTTACTATCTAAGAAGTCAATCTCCAGAAGCAAATAATGATGTTGAAGATAGAAGTACAGAATGTGTAGGGTGTCAATAATGGAAAACAATATAGCTATAGAGAATAGTAAAAAACTAATATACAATCCAGATAGTCATGAGAGCATAAATGAAAGAAGAACTTTTGGTGGTAATCCAGATGGGATGCTTAACTTTACAAAAGCAAAATATGAATGGGCTTTAAATCTTTGGGATACAATGGAAGCTAATACATGGTTCCCAAAAGAGGTTCAGATGACCCAAGATGCTAAAGACTATAAGTTTTTAACACCAGCGGAAAAAAGAATGTATGATTTAGTATTATCTCAACTTATCTTTATGGACTCACTACAAACAAATAATATTATGGATAATATGAACCCGTACATCACAGCACCAGAAATCAATGCAATTTTATCAAGACAATCATATGAAGAAGCAAATCATAGTAAATCATACGCAGTTATGGTTGAGTCAATCTCTGATAATACTGATGAGATATATGATATGTTTAAAACTGATGTTCAACTTCAAAAGAAAAATCTATTTATAGCAAATACATTTAAAGCTGTTGGAGATAACCCAACAGATGAAAATATAGTATTAGGTATGTTTGCAAATCAAATACTTGAAGGTATGTACTTTTATGCTGGATTTGCCTCTATGTATGCACTTGGTAAATCTGGAAAAATGTTAGGATCTTCTCAAATGATTAGATTTATTCAAAGAGATGAAGTTACACATCTTTTACTTTTTCAACATATGATAAATAGTACAAGACAAGAACGACCTGAACTTTTTACTCCTGAACTTGAACAAAAGGTTCGAAAAATGATAAGAGATGCAGTTGAAATAGAATCTGAATGGGGAGCATATATCACTCAAGGACAAATTCTTGGATTTACAGATGGTATCATAAAACAATATATTCAATACCTTGGTGACCAAAGATTAGAAGCTGTTGGGTATGCACCAGAATATGGTGTAAAGCACCCTATCCCATGGGTAGATGGTTACTCATCATTCAACGACCAAAGAACAAACTTTTTTGAAGGGAATGTTGTAAACTACTCAAAAGGTAGTATCGACTTTGATGACTTTTAATATGAATCTAATATCATTACAATTAAAAACATCAAATAACTTTGAAAAAAACCTTAAAAGACTAGAAAAGTATATAAAAAAAACTCCTTCTAAATCTTTTATTTTAGCCCCTGAATTATATCTAAATGGTTATGCTTACGATAGACTAGAAGAGGCTGTAGATATATCAAAAAAAGCTATAAAAATATTAAAAAAACTAAGCCATGATAAAACTATATCTTTAACACTTACTACTAAAAAAAATAAAAAATACTACAATACTTTACATATATTTCATAAGGGTAAAATAGTTCATACTCAATCTAAAAACAAACTTTTTATTTTAAATGATGAGAGAAAATATTTTACCGCTGGAGATGAAAAAGATATTAAAATAATTGATATTGATGGTATTAAAGTGGTTGCCGTTATATGTTTTGAATTAAGATTTATAGATTTCTGGAAAAAGATGCAGGGTGCTGATATAATTTTGATACCATCTATGTGGGGTGTTCAACGAAAACAAAACTTTGAAACACTTACTCGTGCAATTGCAGTTGCAAACCAATGTTTTGTAATAGCAACAAATAGTGCAAACGACGATATGGCAAAATCGAGTGCAATTATTAGCCCATTTGGTAATGTAACTTTAGATGATAATAAAAAATTAATATCACTAGATGCTAACTTAAAAGAGATCAAAAAAATGAGAAGATATATGCAAATTGGGATTAAGTAGCACCAAAGTATTTATTTAGACTATTCTACTTTCTTTTTATCTCAAACTTTTGAGGTCTTATAGTTATATCTGTTATGACACCTTTAGTATTTAATATATCTACAACACTGCTCGCAATAGTTTCTGACAAAAGATAAGTATCCTCTTTTAAAGATGGTTCAAATTGTAAATCATCAAAAAAGTTAGTTTTGGTTATATCTGGATTTATTGAAGTTACTTTTACTCCACTTTTTCTAACCTCTTCAAATAAACAAAGTCCAAAATCCCTAAGTCCACTTTTTGTAGCAGTATACAGTGCAGAAAACTTAGAGTGTTTTGTAGCTTCAACAGAAGTGATATTAATAATATTACCTTGCGTTTTTTTCAAACTTCTCAAACACAAATTTGATAAAATAATAGGAGCTGTTAAATTCACATCAATAAGTTCTCTAATTTTAGATATACTTATCTCTTCATGCGGCTGAAATACACCAACACCTGCACAATTTATAAGTAGACTAATATCATCATTTTTTAAAATCTCTTTTATCTCTTTTTCTAAGTTATCAAAATCATCAACTCTAGAATTTAATTTAATGATTTGGTAACCATTTAAAACTAATTCTTTGCATATTGCTTCCCCTATTCCACTACTATATCCTGTAACTATTGCATTTTTTATTTGATTTTTTTTATTTGCCATTTTCTATCTTATCCATATAATTATTTAACATAAAATCCTCAAACTGATTATTTGAAGAGTATTCATATCCAAATACATCTTTCCATAAACTATGATCTTCCATACAAAGATAAAAATATACTTTTCCATGCCAAGATTTAAAATTATTATAAGCATGTGAAAACATCTCTTTTTTTACTTCTAAATTATAAGATTGCTTTCCATTTATAGTTTCAAAAGGCATTTGTAGTATTTTTGTTTTCATCTCTCGCTCTCTTAACTGTTTAATTACTGGCTTTATAAAAGTAAGTGTACCTAATGATATTAAAACAACCTCTTCAGCTTTAAATTCAGATTGTAGTCTATCGTATATCTTTTTATAATCATCAAGGTAGTTTTTGTATTGAACTATAGGATGAAAGTGAAAACCTACAAGAACACCTAAATCAGCTAATATTCTAGCAGAGTTAATTCTTTCATCCAAAGAAGCTGTTAAATGTTCCTCATTTTTTATAATTGTAGGTGTATTTAGTGACCATGTTACTATTATATTTTTTGGTATATTGTTTTTATTTTCATCATTTATAAAATACTCAATATTTTTTGATTTTGTTTTAAATTCAAGTATCACTTTTGGATATTTTCGAGCAAATTTAAATAATGCATCTAAAATACCATCACGATTTCCCCACATTAAACTATCACTACTTTGTCCAGTTCCTATATGATAAACCTTATTAGGATCTAATTCTAGATTTTCCAACTTCTCTTTAAAATCTTTATCAATACCTATTTTATTTTGATTGTAAAAAGATTGTATTGAACAATAACTACAATCAAATCCGCAAGACTCAACTGCATCTAATGTAAGTAAATTACAACATCTTGTACCTTCACTAGCAACAGGACAAGCCCCAAGACCAATACCATCTTTAGTTACCTCTTTAAAACTATATTTTCTTACATCATAATTTAACTCTTTAAAATTTTGATAATCATTTGGTTGTTGTTTAAGTTTACTATGAATATCTACATAATATTCAAATATTTTTTTTGATAGTTGTTTTGATCTGTATTTATCTAAATATTCTGTTGGAAATATCTCTTCGAAAGATTTTTCATTCCACATCAAAAAATCTTTTTTTATATTTTTTAAAATATTTTGTTGAGAGAAAGTAAAGCTAAATGAATCTAAATTCATTTAACCTCTAGTTGTTTTATTGCTTTTTGCATCAATTCTATATGATAATTCTCTTGATACATTATAAAAGTTAAAAAACTAGATATCTCATCATCATCAATTGCATCTGCAAGTGCAGCACACTCCTCTTTCGCCTTTATCTCTTCATCAATTCCATCTATTAAAAATTGTTTAATATTTTTATTTTGATAAAGTGTAGGTATAACAGTTCTAGGTATTGCTAAAACACCCATTTTTGCCATCATTTCACCAAAACTTTTAAGATGAAATTGTGACTCATCTATCATATCTTGATAAATGTTATATTGTAAAATATCAGTCGTATAATTTTGAAAATAACTATAAAGTAAAATAAGCTCATACTCTTTATAACTCTCTTCAAATAAAAATAGTGTTAAAGCATCTCTACTTAAATCATCAAGATTTTTATCTTCATATTCTCTTTTTTTATTATATACTGTTATTTGATCATCATTTGATCTATCTTGTAAAAGTAATTCAATAGCAGTTATAAAATAATACTCATCAGATAAAATTCGCGCAAATAATGGCTCTTCTGGATTATACTCTTTCATACAAAGTTTTATTTCACTTATTATATATTCTAACACTTCAAAAACTGTTGATTTTGGCATATCAATTGCATATTTTTCATAGTCATATGATATATCTTGTTCTTTCATATTATTTGATAGCCATTTCATATGTCTAAACTCTATATTTGCAAAATTATATATTTGTGATTTTATTCTTTCATTTTTTATAGAAAATGAACTATATAGTATTTTTAACCATAATTCATGTTTTGATTGATATATTTTATTCAGTTCCATTTAGATTAACCCCTTCGCATGATTCTTTTAAATCAATAGTAAACATATCTTCTTCCATACCATTGACTCTATTCTCTTTATTTATTATTGATGCTCGAAATGCTTGAAGTACCATTCCAGAACACGCTTGTTGTTTTTTTGATACTGACGAAAGTTGTTCTTCCATAAGTCTAAGCGCTTGAACTGCATTATCAAGTGTATCACCTTTTACCATTTCTGTAAATAATGAACCTGCTACCACTGTATCTTGACATGCATTACAACCAAATGTTATGTTTTCTAGTTTTTCATCATTAAGTTTAATATAAACCATAGCAAACTCACCTGTTTTTTTATCTGCACCCATTCCTACTCCATCATGATCTTTCATAACACCATAATTTTTTGGATTCATCATGTGGTCTAGTACTTCTGTCGATATCTCAGCAACTCTACCAGTTCGTTCTAATTCTTCTTGATTTTCTTTTATTGTACTTTTCATAAACAGATTCTATCTAATAACAAGTAAATAATAAATTGAAAAATAAAAAAAGATAAAAGTAATAGTAAAAAAGTAAAAAAAA
>JAYEIM010000336.1:0-1648 GCA_034660095.1 Campylobacterota bacterium
TGTTGGTTAGTCAAATTATAGGGAAAACTATTGTTTTTAGTTTCAATCTTTGATATGATTTTTTAGAAGAACTGAAAGCTTCACTAATAAAAGCAAGAGAGTTCTATAAGCCAGAACTTATTTGCAAACTAACTATGAGTAGAAAAAAAACAAGAAGACAAGGTAAACTATTATAATAAAAATTAAAGATATGACTATGCCTAAACTTGAAAGTTATGTATGTACTGCAATAGACTGTATTAAAGATAGATTAGCAGCATACTATCATTTAGATGATGAACAAAATCTAATTCAAACTGTATTGGTGGCTCAACAAGATGAATAAATATAAATGAGATTAAAATTTGGTCAAAAAAAGAGCAATCAATTGGTAAATATCATAACTTTATAAATAAGCTAGAAAAGGTAGAATAAATGGCACTTGAAGCAGTTGGTGGAAAATATGAAGGTGTATTAAAAAATAAGCTAAAAAATGGAAATATTAGTTTTTATATAAGATATAGAGATGAAACAGGTACTCCTGTAAAAAAGAAAGTTGGAACCAAAACTACGCAGACAAATTTTACAGTTAAAGATGCTTATGATAAATTAATTGAAACAAAGCATAAGTTAGCAACGGGTGAAGAGTTACCAAAAGTTTTACAAAAAAAATCATCAATAATTTTATTTGAAGATATGTTTAATGATTATTTAGAATGGGCTAAAGTAAATAAAAAAACTTGGAAATGGAATGATTTAGGTGTATACAATAAACATTTGAGTTATTTAGCCAAAAAAGATATTAAAACTTTAAAGTCAAAAGATTTTGAAATTTTAAAACAAAAAAAATTATCAGAAGTGAGCCCAAAGATGACAGAACACATATTAGGACTATGTAGAGTAATATTTAATCACGCTATTAGAAATGAACTTATAAGAAATTTTGATAATCCAGTAGCAAACGGAAAAGTTAAAATGCCTAAAATAGATAATAAAAAAGTTGGCTTTTTAACTAAAGATCAAGCAAAAGTTATTTTAGATAAATTAATGGAAGAAAACAAACGAACATATCAACTAACCACACTATGTCTATTTACAGGAGCAAGATTTAGTGAAGTTGCAAGTTTAACTTGGAATGACATAAACTTCGATACAAATTTAATATATTTCAAACCAACCAAAGATGGTAATAGTAGATTTATTATGATGACAGATAGAGTTAGAAAAGTAGTTGATGGATTAAAAGAGGAAGGTAATGACAGTGCTTTAGTTATAGTAAATACACAAAATAATCAATATGAAAAGATGCCAAAATATTTTCAGAAAGTTGTAGATGCAGTTGTAAATGGAAATAATGATGCTAAAAAAAATAGAATCACTACTCATACCTTAAGACATACTCAAGCTAGCTGGTTAGCTCAATCTGGTGTTGATATATTACATATTAAAGAACAATTAGGTCATAAAAGAATTGAGACAACTATGAGATATAGTCATTTAATTGATAACAAACGACATCAGGCTACTTTGAGGATAGGGTTTTAAATAAAATGAAATTAAGATTTACAATAACCATTTTTAATAAAATAAATTTTAGGAATAAATAGGCGTATGAGACAAGAGCAAATCACTATAAAGAAAAGGTATAAAAATAATCATGATATTATAA
>JAYEIM010000337.1:0-1646 GCA_034660095.1 Campylobacterota bacterium
GCGCGAATCACCTGCCGGTTGGCATGCGTAAAAACATCTTCGTGCCCTTTGGCGGTAAACAGATAAAGCGGAATTTCATTGGGTAATTGTTCAAAGGTCGCTTTCAGCTGTTGAAGATAAGCCTGACTGGCCATCTCGTTTTGCCCGGTATCCATATAAGACGTATCCTGCATCGTAACTCCTTCCTTTGTTTTTGTTCAATTTTTCGCCGGTATTTCTCAAAACTTTATCCTAATTTGAGCGATTGTCGAACTATTGTTGACTGATAACCTTTTATAAGAGAATATGTAAGAATTAGCATAGTCTCCATTTGTCTAATATGTCGTACAAAATTATTTACAAGTTGGTTAGTATTAGATATAGAGTTTCTATAATCATTGTTTAGTTGTCTTGTTAGATTTAAATGCTCACCTTGTGTGATTAGCCCCTCTCTTCTAGCACTATTTAATCTCTCTAACTGCTCATTTAATCGTTGTGATGCTTGTCCTTCTCTACTTATAGCTAAAATTGACTCTCTCGCACTCTCATTAGCTTCTTCTCTCTCTATTCGTGAAGCTTCTACCCTTTCTAATGCTATACGATTTCCTACAATTCTATTTCTAAAAGTTTCTACTTCTTCTCTTCTGCTTTCTCTTTGTAGTTGAATATTCTCACGATATCTTCTAGCTATATCATTAAACATATTATCGCTACCTAGTCTATCACTTCTGATTTCTGCTTCTTTAAAATAATCCCTCATATCTTTAGGATTCCATACTTTTCTAAAGGTTGGTAAAAGAGTTTCTAGCTTTTTTTTGAGATGATTTATCTCTATATCTACATCTTTAGGATTTATTTTACCACAATTTTTAATATCATTTAATTCTTTGATTTGTTGCTTTAAGTCTTCTATCTGTTTTGTATTCTTTGTAGAACTACCATAAATCCTGTCTTTATCAGCTTTAGCTATCTCAATCTTTTCTTTTTTTATTTTTTGATATTTTTTAATAATTGTAGATAGTTTAGCTATTTTCTCATCTCTAATTTTAGATAATTGCTGTTCTTTAGCTATCTCTTCTGTATAATCATCTTTTCCTGAAGTAGTAACACCATTTTCTAACTCATAAATTTTATTATAATAATCACTTTTCTTACTCTCTAAATCTCTATTATCTACAGTACCTCTGTTTTGCACCTCATTTAGTTGCTCTATAGCTTTCTTTAATTTTCTAATCTCAAAAGCATGTTTTGAAACACCATATACTAACTCTTTATCTATGTCAATTTGTTCTAAAGTGTGTTTTTTCTTATTTTTATGATTATTCTCTTCTTCTTTTGCTAACTCTTCAGATTTTAATAAAAGTTGCTCTTGATTATTTAATTCAAAATTAGTTAGCTTAATCTTCTCTTTTAACCCTTTGTTTGATTTTTCTAATTCTGTTTCTTTAATCTTGAGATTTTTTAAAAGTGTTTTTTCAATAGCTTCATTTTTTTTAGCTACTTTAACTTTGTCTTCTGCTAATTTTAATATCTTTTTTTGTTCTGCTATCTCTTTTTTTGGTGCTTCAACATCAGTCATTGCACCTAATTTATCATTTTCTACTTTTGCTTTTTTAATAGATTCTGTATAACTGTCTGTAGCTTTATTTAACTTATCTTGTTGTGCT
>JAYEIM010000338.1:0-8381 GCA_034660095.1 Campylobacterota bacterium
TCAGTGTTTCATGTTTACAATACTTCTTATATATATCCATATCACTAAGTGGATAAAAAAATGGTCGTGCATCTATCCCTTTTTCTTTTAGGTTTTGGATATACTCTTCTCTATTTATATTTTCATCAAGTAGTACACTTACAAGCCAAGTGATTCTTCTATGCCCCTCTATATCATTTTGAAAAGTAAATTTACTATTATCTAATATATCTTTATAATTATTTTCATATTTTCTTCTATTCTTATGAATATCTTCTATTCTTTCAAGTTGAGCAAGTCCTATAGCTGCTTGTAGATTTGTCATACGGTAATTATATCCAATCACATCATGCCAGTATCTTTTGGTCTTGCTCATACCGTGGTCTCTTAAAACTCTCATCTTTTCATCTAGTTCAAGGCTATTTGTCACACATATACCACCCTCACCAGTAGTTATAACTTTATTTCCAAAAAATGAAAAACAACCTATATCTCCAAAGCTACCTACTTTTTGATTATTTTGCATTGCACCATGAGCTTCTGCACAATCTTCTATTACTTTTAGGTTATGTTTTTTAGCTATATCCATAATAGCAACCATATCACATGATTGACCATAAATATGTACAGGGATAATTGCTTTTGTTTTAGGAGTTATTGCTTTTTCTATCTCTTTTGGATCGATACACCAACTTTTTTCTTCTACATCAACGATTACAGGAGTTGCATTTGCATGAAGTACTGTATTTATAGTAGCTGCAAAAGTTAAATCGGGCACTATAACTTCATCACCTTCTCCAATTCCTAGAGTTATTAAAGCTAAATGAAGTGCAACTGTACCATTTGATACTGCTACACCATATTTAGTATCACAATAATTAGAAAAGTTTTCTTCAAAACGATTTATATATTCACCTTGACTAGATATCCAAGTACTTAAAAATGCATCAGTAAGATATTTGAACTCGTTACCATTAAGATTTGGAATGGCTACAGGAAAATAACTATCTTGTTTATATTCAAAATAATCTACAATCTCCATCTGTTCATTTACAATAGGTATGATTTTGATTTTATGAGATATCTTTTTCATCAAAGATTCATACTCTTCACTTTCAATACCATAGATAAAATCATTTGATATAATATTTTCTATTTTTTCATCAAGTTTTACATCAGATAATAAAGCTCGTCGTATATCTCCATCAGTAATAGTACCACACAACTTTTTATTTTCATCAATAACAAAAACAATACCCATAGCATTTGTATCTATAATTTTAAGTACTTTTAAAATACTATCTTGTTTTTGGCAAATTAATTTATCTGTCATTTATAATACCCTTTAAAATTGAATATGTTTTTTTAATATTTTTCATATCATCATAGATTTCCAATGTAAAATCTTTATTGGATAAATTTTGTTCTTTTAATAGATGAACTAAACTTGAGTTTTCTTCTAACTTATAATTTAAATCATGTAAAGCATCATTATCGCTGATATGAATATAATTACTTTGATTTATCATATATTGTAGCTCTTCTTCAAAATTTAAATTTAAAGTTCTTGAACTTACTTTTAAATGTGCAACATCTAGCAATAGATTTATATTTATCATATCTTTTAATTTGTTGTATTCATTACTATTTGTTAGCATAAATAAATTATTACCATTATATGTTTGTGCATTAGTTGATGAAAAAACATTATTTTCAATATAAAGTTCTAATCCATCTGATAAACTTTGTAATTCTTTGTATCCATTTATAAATCTAGTTATAGCTTTATCTTTATTAGATAATGCCACTTTTGTTATTTTTTTACCTATTTCACTTACTTTTATATCTATGAAAAAACCAGCATGAAAACCAAATCTTTTAGCTCCAAGTTTTTTGGATAAATAAATTGATTTTTTAAAATGTTCCACTGTTTTATCATATACTTCATCATCAAGAGAAGCTAAATTTAATACAAAATGCTCTTTTGGAGGTGGAAAATAATTATGACAAATATAATTTAAATTATATTTATTTCTTAATTCTAAAAGATCATCTTCAAAGCCATCATAATATTCAGTTCCACCAGATAATTCAATATTTTTAAATCCATTATCAACTAATTCTTCTATTGAATCTTTTATTTTATTATGTTTTATGCATGAACTTGATATATATATCACTTAACTTTCCTTGCTGGATTTCCAACATAAGTACCTGATTTACTTATATTTTTAATAACTACAGTTCCTGCACCTAAAATTACATCATCACATATTGATATTTTATCAATAATTATTGCCCCAGCACCCACCATACAATTATTTCCAATAATTACTCTTCCACATAATTTTGCTCCAACTGAAATATGATTATGACTTCCTATCTTTACTTCATGTTCTAGTATGGCAGAAGTATTAATGATATTATTGTCTCTAATTGATACAAATGAGTTTATATATGTATTTGCAAATACTTGGTTTGAATTACCTATAATAATATCACTTTCTAAATAACTTGTTTTATGAAATAAATTTTCTTTTATTATTTGTTTATTAAATTTATTAAATAATAGCTTTCTACTTTTATTGTCTCCAATTGATAAAAAAATATCACTATCATTAGAAATTGATTTTATATTTCCCTGTAAATATATATCATCTATTAATTCTTTGTTTTTATCATTAAAAGAATCATCATAGATGCCAAAAATTGATTCTTTGAAGTTATCTTTTAATAAGTTAATAGATGAGCGCGTATGACTACCTGCACCAATTATTGATATCATATTCATAAAATAATCAATTCATCTTTCTTGTGAGTTTTATCTGCTATTGTGCCAATTATATCCTTATAATAGATAGGTGAAATACCTTTACCACCTGTTCTTTTTGCAACAATATTATCTTCTGTAAATTCTTCACCTTTACTTATAGTAACATTAGCTACTATACATTTTTGAAGCGAAGCTCTTGTTTTTGTTTCTGATAAATTTGGTTTTTTTATGCTACTACCCATAAAATCATCAACTTTTCTCACAAGCTTTACAAATTCTATTAACTCTTCAGGAGATAAAGAAGCTTTATGATCCGGACCCTCAAGAGTTTTATCAAGTGTAAAATGTTTTTCAACTACTTTTGCACCCATAGGTATAGCAAATGCAGCAGCACCAACTCCTACTGTATGATCACTATATCCAACTAATACATCAAAATGCTTTTTAAAAGTATCTATCACAGCTAAATTCGCTTCATCATCTCTTATAGGATAATTTGCAGTACATTGAAGTAAAACAATATCTTTATTGAACTCATACATGGTTTCAAGTGCCATTTGAATTTCAGATAAATATGTCATACCAGTTGAAAGAAATATTGGCTTACCTTTTTGTGCAACTTTTTTTAAAAATGGTAAATTTGTAGTATCAGTAGATGCTATTTTATAAGCAGGCAAATCAAGCTCATCTGTCTCATATAAACTATTTTCATCAAATGGTGTAGTTAAAAATATGATATTTTTTTCTTCACAATATTTTTTAAGCTCTAAATTTTGCTCTCTTGTAACTTCAAGCTTTTTTAACATATCCATTTGTGATTCTGTAGCCTCTGTAGTTTTTTGTTGATAAGGAGCTTTTTTTACAGTATCTAAAATAAGATGTTCAGCTTTAAAAGTTTGAAATTTTACAGCATCTGCACCAGCTTGCGAAGCTAAATCAATTAACTTTTTAGCGATATACATATCTCCACCATGATTTACACCTGCTTCTGCTATTACAAAAGTTGGAGAAGTTGCTTTAATCTCTTTGTTTTGTATGTTTATAGTTTTATTAAAAATCATTGGTAGCATCCTTCAATATTAAAATAACTTTTCGTAAATCACTTTCACTCAAATGCCCAGAAATAGGTAAACTTAAAAGTTCACTATCACTACTATTTGCAAAAAAATCTTCACCCGCTTGTTTAGTATAATCATATGCTTTGAGTTTGGGCAAAGATATAGGATAATGTACACCACTTGAAATGTCATTCTCTTTTAAGTATGCTTGAAGTTCATCTCTCTTTTTAGTTCTAATGACAAATAAATGATAAACTTGCTTTGCCCAATCTTCTCTTTTTGGCAACACGATGCCATCTAGATCTTTTAGATTTTCAAGATAATAATCAGCTACTTTAATTCTATCTTCTGTCCACTTATCAAGGTGCTTGAGTTTCACACTTAAGATTGCCGCTTGGAGTCCATCTAGTCTTGAGTTTCTACCTTCAAACTCATGATTATACTTTTCTATTCTTCCATGATTTGCTATCATTTTGCACTTTTTAGCTAAGGCTTCATTGTTAGTTATTATCGCTCCACCATCACCATAAGCTCCAAGATTTTTACCAGGATAAAAACTAAAAGTACCTATATCCCCTATAGCTCCAACTCTTTTGCCTTTGTACTCAGCACCATGAGCTTGAGCACAGTCTTCTATCACTTTTAGATTATATTCTTTTGCTATAGATAAAATCTCATCCATATCACAAGGATGACCATAAAGGTGTACTGCCATAACTGCTTTTGTTTTTTCTGTTAGTTTAGATTTAAGACTAGGTATCGAAATAGTATAGTTGTGTTCATCACAATCACAAAACACTACCTTATGTCCACTTCTTGTAACTGCTTCAGAAGATGCTATAAAACTATTTGCAGGAACAATTATTTCACTTCCTTTTGGTAAATCAAGTGATTCTATTGCTATCTCTAAAGCATCAGTACCATTACCTACACCTATACAATGTTTAGTTTCTTGATAGTTAGCAAATTCTTCTTCAAATTTAGCTACATATTTACCACCTATAAAAGCTGTCTCGCTTATCACATTTTTTATAGCTTCATCAATCTCGTCTTTAATATCTACATATTGTTTTTTTAAATCTAAAAACTTTATCATATACTATTCTCCATTTTATTTTTAACTATATTATTTATAGTTTTAAGTTTACTTACACTTTGTAAAGTATAATCTTCTAAATGTACAAGAAGGTGACCAACACCATCAAAACAATGTAGTGAAGAAAAATTGTTTTTGTATTTATCACAAGGATACTTTTCTTCATTTAACTTTTCTATATCATCTCTACAATTACCACACTTACAGTAGTCTATCAAAGTACTTTCAAAGCAAGGCTCTGAAGCTAAAATAAATAGCTTATCTTCTATTTGAGTATTAAAATATTTTTCTACTTTTGATTCATCATCTTTATCTGAATCAAACATCACTATTATATTATCATATAGCCAAAAGTTATCTTTTTCAAATTCATACGATTCTATAGCAGGCACTGGCACTGGAATACCCTTGTAGCATCCACCACCATTGAAGTTACAATTTTTAACAATCTGATTATCTCTACCCCATGATACTTTTATAAGTTCTTTTGCTAAAGTGTCACAACCATTTGAATAATCATAAAGCTTAAAAGTATTATAGATATATTTTAATTCTTCTTTTCCTTCTAGTATGCATAGTATTTTTTTATTACTATGACTTATAACTTTAGATAGTTCTGGTTTAAACTGATTTAAAAACTCAACCATCTTGCTCTATCTTGGTAAATATTTTTTTTAATTCTGGCAATCCACCTAAGTAACTATTTTCATACAAAGATAGAAAGTTTTCATAACCCTCTATGCTTTTATCATTTTTTGGTGAAACTATTGATGTTGTGTGATTATTGTCTTTATTTACAAAATGTATCTCATCTGCATATAAATATTTCATATTATAAATGTTATGTGTAGAATAAATTATCTGTATATTATTGTCTATGATAAGTTTATTTAGAAGTGGTACAAGCATAGAATGTAATACACTATCAAACTCATCTATTACTAAAATAGTTTTTAATTTCTTCGCTACATAAATATCCATAAGTAACTTTAGTAGCATTCTAGTACCATCTGATTCCAGTTGATATTCTAAAGGAGTAGTATTATCTATGCTATGATGTAATAAAATATTTTTAATACCTGTAATCTGTTTATTTTCATCATAGTTAAACTCTACTGTGATATCATCTATATCTATCCCTATAGATAATATAAACTTTTGAATAAATAATTTTAATTTGTTATCGTTTAATATATTTGTTACAAATCTATTTTCATCATCAGCTCTTATTCCAAATGTTGTTACATAGGCATTATTAATATTTGTTAAAGTAGGTATCGACCCTAAAAATACTTTTATACTTGAGATATAAGACATTTGCTTATCGAACTTGTCAAATTCGTTAAATATAGATATAGTATTTTTTATATCATTAAAGATTAGTTCTTTTGTATTATCATCTATATCTTTAATATTTATTTTTCTATCTTTTCTATTGAAAAATGTATTTCTTTTACCATTTGAGATAGTATATAAGATTTCATTGTCTATAGCAATATTGTGTTTAGATTTATTTGCTTCTAGTATAAGTAAGTATTCAAATTCAACGGCCTTTCCATTTACATGTAGAACAAAGTTTATACTAAATTCTGTTTTACTTCTAGCATGAGCAAATTTATTTTTTATAGATAAAGGCATGTTATCACTATTTTCATTATTAACAATAGCACCTATGACCACTAGGGATTTTAAAACAGTTGTTTTTCCACTAGCATTTGCTCCATAAATAGATACTAGCTTATTATAAGAAGTATCGTTTTGAACGAATACTCTATTGTTATGATTGTTAACTGTATAATTACTTGCTTTTAAATCTAATACAATTTCATCTTTGATAGAAAAAAAGTTTTTAACTTTTAGTTGTTTTATAAAGTTCATTTTAAAAATTTCTCACTTTTTTTGCTGGATTACCTACATATATCCCAGACTCTTTTATATCTTTTGTAACCACACTTCCTGCACCTATAACTACATTATCACATATATTTACTGGTAGTATAGTAGCATTTGATCCAATAGATACATTGTTCCCTATACTTGTACTTTTCCAAAGATTTTTATCTCCATTAGCTGGACCACCTGTAGAGAATAAATCGTTGATAAACACTACTCCATGAGCTATAACAGTATTATCCCCAATTGATACTAATTCACAGATAAAACTATGAGATTGTACTTTACAGTTCTTGCCAATTTTTACATCTTTTTGTATCTCTACAAATGGACCTATAAAAGTATTATCACCTATTTCACATCCGTAAATATTAAGTGGTTCTACTATCTTTACATTTTCACCGAATACTACATCTTTAATTTGCGATTGGTAAATAGTTGGTTTATTCACTAATTTGTCCCAATTTACATTTAGTTGGTTTAAATCTTAAAAATACCTCTTTGCCTGTCTCAATAGATTCATAAATAGCAGTTACAAGTTCCAAACTTTTTCTACCTACAAGACCATCTACCAAATGAGCTTTATTATTTATAATACTATCTACTACATGTTCATAATACTCTTGGTGACCAAATCCATATACATTAGGTGGATTTACAGAGTATTTTTCCATCACTTCGCTATCTCCTTCTATCTCTTCTTTAAAATTCCAATGAAGCATTTTATTTACAGCAAAACCACCAATTTCAACTGTACCTTTCTCTCCAAGTACAGATATAGAACCTTCTAAATCTTTTGGTCTCACAGCTGTTGTAGCTTCAATGATACCCAATGCACCATTTTTAAACTTTAGAGTTACTATAGCTGTATCTTCAGCTTCAATATCTACAAGTGCAGTCATACTTTTAGCAAATACACTCTCCACATCACCCATCATCCACTCTAGTAAATCAACATGATGACTTGCTTGGTTTGTAAGAACACCACCATCCATAGACCATTTACCTCTCCATGAAGCTTGATCGTAATAATTTTGATCTCTACTCCATCTAACCCTAATAGTTCCAAGTACTAACTTACCAAATCTATTCGCTTCCATAGCTTTTCGAAGTTTTACTACTGGAACATTAAATCTATTTTGCTTCACCACAAAAAGTCTTGCATTATGTTCATCACAAGTTTTAATCATCTCATCTGCATCATCAAGTGTAAGAGCCATTGGTTTTTCAACGACAATATGTTTACCATATTTTGCAAGATTGATTACATGTTTTGCATGATATCCACTTTCCGACAGTACAGAAACTACATCAATGTCTTCATTCTGCATCATCTCATCCATATCTGTATAGTATGGAATATTATACTGTTCACCTTTTTCTTTAGCTTTTTCTTCTATGATATCACAAACTGATACTAGAGAAGCATTCTCTATTTGATCAAGTCCTAACAATTCACTATGTCTTTTGGCTATTCTTCCACAACCTACTAATGCAAATTTTAACATTTATTTTCTCCTATTTTATTTTTATACCACTCATACATTATTTTTATTCCATCCATTGATAATGCTAAATGTTT
>JAYEIM010000339.1:0-1642 GCA_034660095.1 Campylobacterota bacterium
ATTCTGCACTATATGTTGTTCTTTTTCTGCTCATTTTATCACCCTCTATTTTTATTGTTTAATTTTACTCTTTTGAGAATTAAACTTTAGAAAAAGTTGTTTGTTTTTCTTGGGGTATTATATTATGATGATAGTGTAGAAAAGTATAATCTGTCTTCTTATACACTTAAAGAATTAAAAGAACAATTATTTTTAATCAATAGCAAAAAAGAAAAGGGTGTATATGAACCTAAATCAAAAAGTTTCATAAGACAAATAGATTATGAAATAGGTCTAAAAGTAAATAGATATTTAAAAGATTTAATAATATTTACAAACTATTGTATAGCAAACAATAAAAACTTTACTTCTAACTCAATGTCAAGATATATTACAAGCATTCATAATCAATTAAACTTAGCAAGAAAAACAACTGGTCTAAAAAGAAAGCAAAAAATCAATGAACTTACAGAAAAATATCCCAATATAATTAAAATGGATAAAGATGCTAAATTTTATTATATCACTAAACTAACAGAGCTATATAACAATGCTCATTTATATAGCAATATATCAGATAAATTAGATGATATTCTTATGTATCTAAATAAGTATGTCCCAGATATGGAAGATGTTGAAGAAGTATTATCAAATGTTGGCAAAGAAATATTAGAAGAAGTAAGATATAAGCAGTCACAAGAAAAAGAGCTTGAAACAAAACTTGATAAAATGAATATATCAAAAGATGATTATGAGTTTAATGATTTTTATAAAAAGTTATTAGAGCATATGAAAGAAGTTAAAGAATTTATTGCTCCTATAACTATTGAAGAGTTTTATGAGTATATTGAGTTTTTAAATGATACCGATCAAATGAAAAAACATTTTGAAGATATGTATAATATCCAATCAGCTTCACAACATATTGAAGGTTGTAATGAGATGTTAGATTATATAAATCAGTTTAATTATTCTAGTATTCACAATAGAATCAATAAAGATATAGCAAAAAATGAAGAGTTAGAAAAACAAACAGAATTATTAAAAACTCAAAGTATTAATAAATATAACATAGATGAAGATATGGAAGAGCCATTTTGAGGAAAAAAATCTATCTTACCATTATAGTTTTATAACAATGACAAGCTTTTAGTATGCATCCCCAAGTAAAACTTGAGGATAAGAAAATTGTTAGTGATTATTATAATACACTATATAATTATCATTACCTAGTAACACATTAGTATAATCAATTTCAACACAAGCTCTAGATCCTGTTGTATATGACTTCATATTCTCTGAATTATCTGCACCATTATCAATAGTGAATCCAAGACTAGTACAAGTAGTGCCAGAAGGTAAAACACCAGCATAGTAATTTGCATAGTTAGATGGATTATTTACATTTGCATCGTACCAAGCACTGTTTGTATCATTAAAATTTTTATAAATCATAATCATTTGAGCACTATTTGGGTTATAACTTGTTGAACTTGCAGAGTCATTGCTTGATGATGTATCATCAGAAGAACCGGCAGTATCATCACTTGATGGTGTATTAGCTGTAATATACTCATCTGTAAACCTACTAAGTTTCCCATCACTTACTAATTTAATAACAGTTTGCTCTTCCATACATTTAGCACTTCCTGCTCTATCTGCA
>JAYEIM010000340.1:0-1635 GCA_034660095.1 Campylobacterota bacterium
GGGTATAATTCCCCGACCCTTGGGTCGTATAATAGATAATAACTGTTCGATATACCCCTACTTTTTAGCTTGCGAATAAAAGTTTTAGCGTTTAGCTAAAAGGCTTGCCTTGGGGTTGTTGATTGGGTTCGATTTTCGACTCTCGGGCCATATTATTAGATAAAATGGTTCTATAAGTCCCTCTACCGTTAAGCTTGCAATAAAGTTTTAGTGTTTAGCTAAAAAGCTTACTTCTTTGTTGTTGATTTTGTAAATGATAGTGAATTGAAAAGTGAACCAAAAACACAAAATAAGATTGATGAATGTAAAAGGCCAAATGTAAATCCAATGGTTGAATATAAAATAAAAATTAGTGCAAATGCTGTTGATATAATTTTATATTCTCGTGGTAAATTCTCTAATGTTAACAAAAAATACATTATTGAGATATAGAGAAATAGTCCAATAATACCTAATTGAACAAGATATTGTATGTAAGTATTATGATAGTCAAGATAGCCAGGAAAATCACTCACATCAAAGTTATATTGTTTTATATATTTATTTAGGTTTTCTTTATCCCCCATTATTCCATGCCCATAAACAATATTTTCACTAGAAATACTGTATCCAATCATCCAAAGTGCATATCTTTTACTCATGGATCCAGTATAGTCTTTATGGATATAACCACTGTAAAGATCGTTTTGTAAGTCATTTACTCTCTTTTGAAAATTAGGACTAATATTATAGGCTAGAAAAAGTGTTAGCAATGCTGATGCTAGTGTCAAGAAATTTTTTTTTAGTGACTTTCTAAAAAATAAGATACTTAATATTACTACTGTAGCGATTAGTATAACTTGACCAGTTCTCCCTCCATTAATAAATAAGTTACTAAGAGTAGTTAGTAAATATATTGAATAAAATAGTTTTAACTTAATATTTTCTGCCAAGTGTAACTTATGCAATAAAAGTATGATGGCAAATGATAAATATACACTATAATCTATGTGATTCATAAAAGGTGAAGGGTCTGTTGTTGGAATATTATTGTAAGAAATGATTTCAAAATATATAGCATAAGAAACAGCTTCATTTATTAACATAGAGAGTAAAAATGCATTTATTACATACTTTGTATATTTTATATCAAAAGATGTAAGAATAGCAGGTACTATTAAAAAAAGCCAATATTTTTCAAGAAAAAAAGAGAGGGAGAATTGAAAATTTGGCGACCAGAAAATAGATATAAAGTTTAAAAGTATAAGAAAGATCAATGATACTACGAGTTTATTTTTTTTGATTTTTACTAGTTTTTTTGAATAATCTCTTTGAGCTATCCAGAGTAATATAAGTGTGACTGAGAAAAAACTATTTAGTGCATTTGAGAGTGGAAAAGAAAATGCTAATGCTATGAAAATATAGCTAATCGCTTTGTTAAAGTCAAAAGACCTAAATTGTGTTTTTGTTAATATATTTAGAATGTTTTTATACATTTTTTTTTAAGAGTTTGTCTTTTTTAGCATACGTCCATTTTCCTCTAGGCTTGTCAATATACTGAAAGTATTCATTAGTAAAACTTCCTTGAATACAAGTGTACTTATAAAATCTGCTAGTTACTACAGTATCTCCAATTGCTGTGTTTAAAACTGTAGG
>JAYEIM010000341.1:0-28504 GCA_034660095.1 Campylobacterota bacterium
GAATTTTTAGGTTCACAAGGTGATATTTGGGATGCTCAAAAAGATATGTTAGCTGATACACTTGGAGCCATAGTTTCATTGTGTTTATTTTGGTATGTAAGACCTGATTTAATAAAAAAAGAGAATAACTTAATATGGAAGATATAAGTAATGAGATAGATAATCTTGTACAATATGAAGATGCAATCATAAATTCAAATACGATTAAAATTACATACTGTACTGAAAAGAAAAGTGAAGATATTAAAATCAATCCAATTAAAATAGTTAACTTTGAGGGCTTTTGGTACATAGTCGCAACTGATGTAAATAACAAACTAAAAAGTTATCGTATAAAAAACTGTCAACTTCTAAAAATATATAAGACCACTTTTAAAATTCCAAAAACTGTAGAAGCTATTTTAAATAATGCTATATCAATATGGTTTAGTGATAATAAACCGTTTAAAGTAACTCTTCAAATAGATAATCATGTTGCAAGGTTCTTTAAAGATAAACCAATATCAGCTACACAAAAGATAATATCTGAAGATGACAAATACTTAGTAGTATCTGTAATGGCTACAAGTGATTGGGAGATAATACCAATAGTAAAAAGCTATATACCTTTTATAAAAGTACTTAGTCCAGTAAGAATACAAGAAACAGTAGTTGAAGAGGCGAGAAAATTTATTAGTTTATGATATTTTGATCTGGGGATTATAAAAGCAAAAGCACATGGAGTAAATATAGGTAGACCAAGAAAACTAACACAAGAGAAAGATTGGTTTATTTTGTTTTTTTAGAATTTATCTTATTATGATATAATGGAAAAATATGTAAAATGACATTTAGTTATTATTTAAATTTGATATAATAATTAGTTATAAATGGGGTGAAGCTAAATGAATAAACAAGTATCTAAAGTAGATGATATAAATAGTTTTTCAATTATGTGGAAGAAACACGCTTTACAAAGAATGATGGAGCGTTCTATTTCAAGAGCTAGTGTCAAAACAGCTATACTTAATGGAGTTATTATTGAACAGTATCCTGATGATTATCCATATCCAAGTTGTTTAATAGCTTACATTAATAGTGAACCTTTACATGCAGTGTTTTCTATAGACTATGAATCTAATATATTATATGTAATAACTGTGTATGTTCCAGACGAAAAACATTTTAAGGAAGACTTAATAACAAGGAGAGAAGATGACAAATAAACATAATAAATGTCCTGTGTGTAATGGATATAAATCAATTTCAGATACAACTTTTACAGTTGACCTAGGTTTTGGTGTAGTTGTTGTAAGACATGTACCTGCTGAAGTTTGTGAACAGTGTGGTTCTGAGTGGATAGCTGATAATACTTCTGAACAGCTTGAAAATATTGTAAACGATGCAAGAGCAAAACATTCAATGATTGAAGTTGCTGAATATTCTAATCTTACTAATCCTGCATTAGCAAGTTAAAAAATTTCATTTCAAATCAAGTTTTACTTTCAATTTTATATCCTGAAAAGTGGCATTTGTTTTGCAATGGCTTAATTCATTTGAAGTTAAAATATTTACTTGTTTATTTCCTGCGTATATCAAAATAGAGTTTGGAAAAACTCTTTTGTCATTTTTCACTTTTATATCTATTTGACTTATTTTAGATGAGATATTTATAAATTGTTCATCTTTAAAACCATGTTTTGGATGGATATATGCGTATTCATCATATTTAAATTGTGAGTTTATAGTATTTATAGATTTTGATGTAAGTAAGTAGAATTCATCATCTTCTAATTTTAGTAATTTAACCTCTTTTGTATCGTATGGTTTAAACTTAATATCTGGTTTATCATATTTTATAGTTTTAAAACAATCAAGATATTCATCTTCACTTAATAATCCATCAAAGTCAAACTGTTCATATAGGTACTTTGTCAGTTCATATTCACTTACAGCATTATCATTTTCTTCACAAACTTCACAATATCTTATCTCATCATGTGAATAGGTAAGCCTTACATCTTTTTTTTGTAAAAATGTTTTTGCAGGTATAATTATATCTGCATATTTACTGGTTTCATTTTCTACTATTCCCATATATATCACAAATGTATTTTTTAAAGAATCAATCACATAAGATGTATTTGGAGATGAAACTACAGGATTTGCACCTTGAATAAATACAATATCAAAATCATCAAACTTTATATCAGCATAAGTTGTTGTATTTGTAGGGGTTGTTGCTATTTTATTATCAAATGGATATGCACTATCACTTAAGTACCAAACACCATTGTTTTTAGTTTCAAAAAGATTTAATTTATCAAAAACTTTATCCATCTCATGAAAAATATCAGCACCCTGCTTATATTTTTGAGCTCCAATTCCTAACATAACTGATACTTTTTTTGTTGTTAAAAGTTTGATTGTATTATCTAATTGCTCTTGTGTGATATTTAATAAATCTAAATCATTTTTATCTATATTTTTTTTATCTAACGCTTTTTGTAAAACTTCACAGAGTAGATAATCCCCTTTTGGTGGTATTTGTAAAAATATATCAGATTTAGATGCAATTTGAGTTTTTACAGGGTCAATTGTGATAAATATTTTATCTTTGATTAAATTGTAGATATGATTTGATGTTTTGGTAAAGTTTTTACCCCAAACTAAGATAACTTCACTTTGTTGTAGTTGTTCTATAGTTGGATTTACATTGTATTTTCTGCCTCTTTGGATACCTACTTCACCAGATGCTTCACATGTACTACCAACGGCAAAAGTTGCACCTATTTTTTCAAAAAACTTTTTAGGAATATGTTGCATCACTCCCATATTTCCACTGCCTTTATAATACAAAACTTTTTGATTTTGCTCTTTTAGTTTTGAAACTACTTTTTTTAAAGTATTATCTAAATCTTTATCAATAATATTCTTTTCATTATTTAAATATCCAAATAATCTACAAAGTTTACCATTTGTTATATAGTCGTTACTTGGCTTACATATACCATCATTATATTCCACTTTACATCCATCAAAACAATCTAAAGGACACGCTGTAAACTTAGTTAATTTTTTTGAAAGTGGCATAAAAATTCCTTATATATTTTCTCTTCTTAAAAACCTTGGTTTTCTACCATTTGAACTAATGGCACAACTTACTTGATACTCTACCATTTTTTCAAATGGTTGTAAAAAATTATCAAGATTTTTCTTCTCTATAGTCTCAATTTTATGATTATTTAGTAGTTCTAAAATACAAAGTGTAGATTCTATTGTTGATAAAGAGAACTCATTTGGTTGTGTCTTTATCTTAAATTGTGAAGATTTATTGTGTAAAAAACTTACTTTTTGAAGTTTTTGTATATTTTTACTAACTGCTAATATTTTTCTAGAGCATGGCCAAGTTGAATCTATGATAAAGATTACATTTTGTTTATCATTTTTTGATATTGTTTGGGTATTTAGTTTTATACTGTTATCAGAAGGATACATAACATAGCAGTTTTTTGTATGGTCATTTAAAATATTGTTTATCTCTGCATGGTTATTGAAATCTATCCCTATAAATATTTTAGAATTTGATAGTGTTAGATGTGTAAAATGCCCTGTGCCATTTTTTGTTTTTTTAAACTCTTTTGGGTGCATCAATATGATAAATTGTGTTTTTGTATCTACTTTATTTATATATTGACACATACAACTACTTTTTGGTCTATAGCAGTTGTAGCATTTTTCTCTATTTTCTAAACTTGATCTGTTTTTAGCCATTTTTTCTTTTATGATTTAAGATATATATAGCTGTTATGATTGCAATAGTTATAAGTGTAATAGTGACTATTTGAGATAAATACTCTTTGATAAGTTCTTGGTTTTCACCTATTATATAACCAAGTGCCACTAAAATTGCACTCCATATTAAAGCTCCTAGTGAAGTATAAAATATAAATACTTTAAGATTCATGCGAGATAGCCCAGCAGGGATAGATATAAGTTGTCTAATTCCTGGTATTAATCTTCCAGTAAAAGTTGATATTGCACCATGTTTTTCAAAAAAAGTCTCCATTTTATTTAGTGTTTCTGGGGATACTAAAATATATTTACCATACTTAAGTAAAAATTTTCTACCAACATACAATGCACCAAAATAGTTTATTAAAGCTCCTGCGATTGAGCCTAAAAGTGATGCAAATAAGATAAGTGAAATATCCATATCCCCTTTTGAAGCTAAATATCCAGCTGGAACTAAAACTATCTCACTTGGAAATGGTATAAAAGAGCTCTCAATGAGCATAAGTAAAAAGATACCTAAATATCCCATATCAAAAATCATATCTGTAATGTATTGTGCCATCTCATGTAACATATTATTATCTTTATTTTGTATTATTTGTTTTAAGGAGTAAAGTAACTAGTTTGTCATTAAAAATTGATTGTACAAAAAATAAATTTAAATGTCAAACAGCAATTTTCGCCCCTTTAATGTAATCAATTTGCAATCAACTTTCTTTATAATCATATTATGCAAAATAAAAAGGCTTACTAATGGGAAAAAAAATTTATGTAGTTGACACAAATGTAATATTGCAAAATATGCAAAATCTTTTCAATATTTCAGATAATGGTACAAATATTGTTGTAGTACCAGAAGTTGTTTTAATAGAACTAGAAGATAAGAAAAAGCTTTTCAATGAACTAGGATACCAATCAAGACAATTCGCAAGATTTTTAGCAAAAACTAAAATCAAAGAGATAGATCATAAAAAAAAGTTTAAAGTTGTAAAACTCCAAGATAAAAATCTTGAACTTCATATTATTTCAAAAGATAAATATGAAACTGAGATGTCAGAGCATAATCTCGCAGAAAGCAATGATAAAAGAATTATAGAGGTTGCTTCACTAGCAAAAGAATACTATAAAGGTGAAAAAGTAGTTTTTCTATCTATTGATATTTATGCTAGAACTTTTGCACTTTTTGCAAATATAAAAACAGAAACTCTCCATGAAGATAAAGCTGATATACCAAAATTTGAGTTTGTGAAGGAGATTGAGCTTGATTCATCACAATTTAACACTTTACACCTTTCAAATATAAAAAATGTTGACTCAGAATATCATATACAAAATTTTTGCTATAAATTCCTTTCACCTGATGGAAACTCCACATATGGAATTATTATCAATGAAAAAATTGATATCATTGAAGATTCACTTTTTAATTCTCTGGTAATTCGTCCTGCAAATCTAAAACAAAAGTTTTTTCTAAAAGCAATGTTATCAAATATGTATAATCTTATGGTTATAGATGCAAAAGCAGGTTCTGGTAAAACTTTGATGAGTATAGCAAGTGCGATGAGACTTATCGATATAGGTGCTTATGAAAAGATTGTGTATGTTAGAAATTCTATAGAATCTCTTGATAAAGGTGCAGATGTAGGTTTTCTTGCAGGAAATGATGAAAAATTTAGAATCTACAATATGGCACTATATGATACACTAGAATTTATAGCAAAAAAGCGACTTAAAAAAAGTGAAAACAAAGAAAATCAAGAATCTATTAAATCTAAAGTTGATGATTTAATTGTTAAATACAATATAGAGATGCTTTGGCCAGGTGAAGCTAGAGGGAGAACTCTTAGTGATGCAATAGTTATAATGGATGAGTGGCAAAATAGTAGTGAAAACACTACACAGCTTATTTTAAGTAGGCTTGATGAAAGTTGTTCGGCTATAGTTATTGGTTCAAACAGACAAATAGATAACCTCTATTTAAATAAATACAATAATGGACTTACAACGCTATTAAAACATACAAACCATAAACATCCTGAGCTTAGTATGTTTGCAATAGAATTAGATAAAGCAGTAAGAGGTAAATTTGCAGAGTTTACAGAGAGAATATTTGATAATAAAAAAACATAAATATATGTTATAATCATTGTATGCTAAATAGAACAAAACTTATAAATGATACCATTTACAAACATATAGAGTGTAGTGAGTTTGAAAGCTTAATTCTTCAAACAAAGATAGTCAATAGACTTTTTTTTGTTACACAGAATGCATTGGCATATTTTGCTTATCCATCTATTAATACAAAAAGATATATACATAGTTTAGGAACTATGCATATAAGTGGGCATATGTTTAAAAATGCTATTTTAAATGCAAATGAACAAGTAAAATATACTTTTTTAAAAAAAATTAAAAAATCGATAAAATTGATAATAAAAGAGAATAAACTTGATTTAACCATAAAAGATATTGATAATCTTAGTGATAAAACATTGTATGAGTTTATGATACCACTTAAATCAAATAATTTTAAAGATATATATCTTATAACTCTACAGGCTTTAAGGATTGTAGGGCTACTTCATGATGTAGGACATTTTCCATTTTCACATCAAGTAGAATATGCTATGGAAAAATTATATGATATTTTACATGAAAATAAAACTCATAATAAAAGGGAGAAAGAGTTTTTAAATTTTTATGAAACTATTACAAAAAATTCAACCTTTGTACTACATGAGGCTATAGGGGAGAAGCTTGTTGATTTACTTTTTGAACATGAGATGCAACAATTTGGCACAAATAAGAAGGATAAAAATTATATAAAGCTTATATACCTTATGGTAAAAAATATTCTCAGCGAAAAAGATGATGGTATTTTTGATTATAAAGTTTTACATACATTTATAGATGGAACTGTTGATGCTGATAGACTTGACTATATCAATAGAGATATGCTAGCTAGTGGATATATTGGTGGTAGTATAGATTTTATAAGAATAGCTAAAAGAGCTATTTTAGTTGAGAATAAAAAAGAGTTCAAAATATCTTTTTTTGATAGTGAACTTATAGATATAGAGCATATGATAGAGATGCGATTTAACCTTTATAAGAAAATTATCTATAATCATAAAATATCAATAATAGACTCTCTACTAGAAAATGTTATACTTTATCAAGCCAAAAAGTATCTAAAGTCCACAGATGAAGATAAAGATGATACTCAAACAAATTCTATCTCTATGTTATGGAAATTTTTAGATGAGAATAATAGTGAGAAAAAACTTGATATTATAAGTCAACTAGATGAGAATTGGATTATTACATTATTTAAAAAAGAGTACTTCAGTTTAAAATATAAAGAAAACTACAACTTTAAAGATAAGAAATACCTTTCCTCTTTTGAAGAGATACTTTTTGGAAAAAAGTTTTACAATAGTGCATGGAGAAATTTAAATGACTTATATAATTTGTTGAACTTTACCGATATTCAAAGATACAAGTTTCGTGAAAGCTTTGGGTATGTAAGTAAAAATAACTATAAGAAACTTCAAATCTGTCTTGAAAAATTATGTAAAAAATATGAAAAAATAGACAATGAAACATTTTATACATACAGAATAGTCTCATTAAATATTGGAATTGATAAAAATTTTTCTCTTTTTGATGGTGATGAACTTATAAAAATAGATCAAGTGTCAACTTTACGAAAAAGATTGAAAAAATCTATTCTTAATACTGTCCCTTTTTATATTTTTTCAAATAAACAAAAACTAAATAATAATATGAAAAGTGAGATAAAAGATATACTTTATGATGTATTTTTATAGTATGACTGATAGCAATAAGGATAAGATATAAAAACACTACATTCAAATAATATACACAATAATAGATATGATTTTTTAGAACTTATAAAAGTATTGCCTGATTTAAAAGAGTTTGTAAAAGAGAATAGATATGGTGATTTATCTATAAATTTTCATTCAAATGATGCTGTTTTGCTTCTAAACAAAGCTCTTTTAAAATATTTTTATAAAATTGATTGGGAAATACCAAAAAAATATCTATGCCCACCAATTCCTGGAAGAGTTGATTATATTCATTATATTGCGGATCTATTACCTAAAAATTTGTCAAAGATAAAAGCACTTGATGTTGGTGTTGGGGCTAATTGTATCTATCCTCTTGTAGGAAATAGTATCTATGGATGGGAATTTGTAGGTAGTGATATAGATGATATATCTATTCTTAATGCAAATAAAATTATACAAAATAATATGTTAGAAGATAAAATAGTTATAAAAAAACAGTGTTCAAAAGATGATATATTTAAAAGCATTATTGATATAGATGATAAATTTGTATTTACAATGTGCAATCCCCCTTTTCATAAGTCAAAAAAAGAGGCAAAAGAGGGTACAAAAAGAAAACTTATAAATCTTTCAAAAGGTAAAAATAAAAAGTTAACTCTTAATTTTGGTGGACAAGCAAATGAATTGTGGTGCGATGGTGGAGAGCTTGAATTTATAACTAAAATGATAAAAGAGAGTGCAGAGTTTAAAAATAATGTTTTATGGTTTACAACTTTAGTATCAAAAAAAGAAAATTTATCTAAAATAAATCAAGAGCTAGAAAAAGTAAATCCACTTGAAGTAAAAATAATTGAGATGATTCAAGGAAATAAAATTACTAGATTTGTAGCTTGGAGATTCATGTGAACGATGGAAGCATTATAATCCCAGCAAATCTTCCACACTTGGAATCTTTTCTATATGAAAAATATGGTTGATTTGAACATTTTGTACAAATATCTGATATATTTATATTTTCTTTTTTAATACCTTTTTCTAAAAGCTGTTTTTTATTTATACCTTGTAAATCTATATTTCTATTATTTACAAATTTATCTCCAAATTTTTTTGATGTTATATTTACCAATTCTTGAGATACTTCATAGCAACATTTTTGGATACTAGGTCCTAAAATAATTTCAATATTATTTGGATTGGAACTATAGTCTTTCATCATTTTATCTATTGTATCTTTTGCAATATTTTCAAAAGTTCCTGCTCTACCTGCATGAGCTACGGCAATCACTTTTTTTATATTATCATAAAATAGTATAGGGATACAGTCAGCAACCATAACCATAAGTGGTGTATTTTTTTGATTTGTTATAAGTGCGTCACATTTCTGAGGATTTTTTGAACTTGAGATATTTTTTACAATACTTGAATGTATCTGTTCCATATAGTGAAGTTTTTTATTGTCATAGTTATGTTTTTTAGATAGTTTCTCTCTTGCGTTGTTTACTTGGTTTATATCATTGGTTACATGATAAGCGATATTTTCATCATCTATATCTGTAAATAGTACCAATAACTTTTTATTTTTTAAGATAGCAAATCCTGTAGTTGTACATAACTATTTAAAATTGGGTCATTTATATAATAAACATCTTTACAATCTTGAGCTATAAAAACTCTCTCTTTCCACTCAACTAAATCTTGAATAGTTGTAATTACAAGCTTTGATACCATGGTTTGACTTGGAAGTTGAGATATATCCATCTCTCTTAAAAGAATTAATATAGAATATACAACTTTACTAAGCTCATCAAATTCTGTAAATATATATAAAAACTTATTGTATGTTTCTAATATATTTATAATATCTGGCATAGATTCTTCAAAATCATTTTCCATAATAAAGTTCATCATAAGTTGATCGAGTGCTAGTTCTAAATCATTCAAGTCTTCGATATCTACTCCCCAATCATCATATGAATCTATAAAATCTTTTGCAGATGTGGGTTTATGTTCATCTATAAAGTTATTTAATATATTATCATCATGTTCTTTTGTTGTTGGATTAGCATCATAAGTTTCTTTACATTGCTCTATATCTTCAAGATTTATAAAATGCTCATTTCTATTTATATCTTTTGCATAATAATTTTTTGTAAAAAATTTATCTAAAACAGCTTCTATCTCTTTGTTATCATAAGGTTTATAAATATATCTAAATACTTGTAGTTTAAGTGCTTCAAATCTAAAATTATGATCATCGAGTATTGTAACACCTACAATTTTAGATTGTCTTACAGGTTGTTTTTTGATATGTTTTAAAAGTTTTAAACCATCAAAATGGCTTGATGATATATCTAAAAATATGATATCTATTTGATGTTTATTTATAATATCAAGTGTTGTTTGTGGTGTTTGAGCTATATGAAATGTAAATTCTATATTGTGTTTATCAAAATATATTTTTAAATCTTGCTCTATCGTTTTACTATTTAGTAAGTTTGCATCTACGCTTAATATATTTTTCATAATTTTCCTTATTTGCTTTGAGAGATTAATACATCTTCAATCATTTTGTCCAAATCACCATCTAATATACCATCAACATTACTATATCCAATATTACTTCTTGTATCTTTTATCTGTTGGTATGGTTGCATTACATAACTTCTTATTTGATGTCCCCATCCTATTTCACTCTTTGAAATACCTTGTTTCTCTGCCGCTTGTTTTTCTAATTCTAATTCATATAAACGAGATTTTAACATTTTCATAGCACTAGCTTTGTTTTTATGTTGAGATCTATCATTTTGACACTGAACAACAATATTTGTTTCAATATGTGTTAATCTTATAGCTGATTCTGTTTTATTTACATGTTGTCCACCAGCACCACTAGCTCTATATGTATCAACTCTAATATCTTTATCTTCAATTACTATATCAATATCATCATCAACCTCTGGTGATACCATAACTGAAGCAAAAGATGTATGTCTTTTAGCATTAGAATCAAATGGTGAGATACGAACCAATCTATGAATACCATTTTCTGTTTTTAAGTATCCGTAAGCATTTATTCCAGATATTATTATACTTACATCTTTTATACCAGCTTCATCACCGCTTTGATGATCAAGTATCTCTACTTTAAAACCTTTTCTCTCTGCCCATCTAAGGTACATACGATAAAGCATATTTGCCCAATCACACGACTCTGTACCACCAGCTCCTGGATGGATTGAAACAATAGCATTGCTACCATCATCAACACCACTTAACATAACTTCTATCTCTGTTTTTTGTATAATATCTTCTAACGATGAAGATTCTTCATAAAGTGTTTCGATAGTTTCTGTATCCTCTTCATCTATAGCCATTTCATACAATTCACTGGCATCCGTAATAGCTTCGTTTGATTTGTTAAACTTGTTTAATTTACTTAAAAGTCTATTTTTTTCTTGTGCTACTTTTGTAGCATTTTCTTGATTTGACCAAAATTCAGGTTCCTGCTCTAGTATTGTTATCTCTTTAAGTCTTTTATTTATATCATCCGGTTTTAAAATAGATTCTATATTTTCTAATTTTTTATTTAATGTTTTTAATAGTTGTGTATATTCATAATTATCCATAAGTTGATTATACCTTAAAATGTTTAAGTTGTGTAAAAGTAAACTTTTTGTCTTTATAGACCATATATCTACCATCGCAAGCTAATGATGGAAGATTTATATACCTATCATCTTGATACCCTTGATGAAAATGCCCCTCTATTATTAAATCAGTATTATAGAGTTCAATTCTATTTTCTATAAACTGTGTGAAATTTTTCTGTTCATGACAAATATTTTTTGATATTAATTTTTCTTCAGACTTTTTTGATAAGAAATTATTTTTATCTATAAAATTTAAAAACTTTAGAAAATAGTGGTTTCTAAATATAATAGAAAAAATATTATAGCCCATTGGGGTGAAAATATCCCCATGAGCTAATAAAATTTGTTTGTTCTCTTGCATTATCTCTAATGGTTGTTTTTTTCTTGAAACTATATTGATTTTAGGAAATATTTGTTCTAAGTTAAAATCATGATTTCCTTCAAAGTATATTATCTCTATATTAATTGATAAATTGTTTATAAGAGTTATAATTTCAGAGTTTATATTTTTAAAATAATCGATCTCTTGGGATAAAAAATCAAACATATCTCCCATAAGAAAGAGTTGTTTAGTAGATATTTCATTCAAGTTAATTTTAGTTAATATATCTAATAATATTGCTCTTTTCTTGTTGTAATGTGAATCAGCGATAAAAATTGCACCATCTTTTATAATCATAATATACCTATCCTAAAACAAAATTATAGCAAAACTTTATGATATTTATAATATTTTTATGAAATTTATAGTATCATTGCGGATAAATTATCTATAAAATGGATAAATACATAGAAAAAGAGGGAAATAGAAAATGGAAGGTAGATTATTTACATTTTTAGGTGAAATAGTAGGACATGCTCAGTTACCACATATAGGGGCACATTTAATACTTACAGCAATTATAGTTATGTTAATTGCACGAATGGCAGTTAATAAAGTACAATTAGTGCCAACAGGTACACAAAATGTTATGGAAGCATACTTACAAGGTGTAGTTACAATTGGTTCAGATAGTATGGGTAAAGAGAATGCAAGAAAATTTATGCCATTAATCGCAAGTTTAGGTCTAATGATTTTTGTTGGTAATATGATGGGAATTATCCCTGGTTTTGAATCTATTACTGCAAACATTAACTTTACTTTATCATTAGCTGTTATTGTATTTGTTTATTATAACTATGTTGGATTAAAAGTAAATGGTTTTGGTAAATATTTTGGTCATATGATGGGACCAGTTCCAGCACTTGCACCATTAATGTTTCCAATCGAGTTAATTTCTCATATATCAAGACTTGTATCTTTATCATTTAGACTTTTTGGTGGTATAAAAGGTGATGATATGTTCTTGATGGTACTTCTTATGCTTGTACCTTGGATCGCTCCATTATCTGGATTTTTCTTACTATTTGCATTTGGTATATTACAAGCATTTATTTTTATGATTCTTACATATGTTTATATTGCTGGTTCAGTTATGATGGCTGAGGAAGACCATTAAGAAAAGACTAAATGTCTTTTCTTATGGTCTGAGTGATCATTAGTATGAGTAGTTATAAGGAGGCTTTTTCTAAGCCTCCTTTTTTTATATCCTACTTTATCTCAGAACCATCAATTTTTAATAGTATAAATAAAATATTTACCAAATTTAGTCCAGATATAGTTTGTTTTAGAGATAAAAAAACTGAAAATTTAGAACCTTTGGTAAAAAGTTTTATACAAAAAGCTAGAAAATCAAATATAAAATTAGCACTAATAAACACACATATAAACTTAGCAATTAAATATAACTATGATGGTGTTCATCTTACATCTAAACAGTTTGCTGATATAAAAACAGCTAAAAAAAATAAACTTTTTGTGATAATTAGTTGTCACAATGAAGATGAAGTGATTTTAGCTAAAAATTATGGGGCAGATGCTGCTACATATTCCCCTATTTTTGATACACCAAATAAAGGAAAACCAAAAGGTATAAAAGAGTTAAAATATATTGTAAATAAATATCAAGATAAAAATTTTAATATTATTGCACTAGGTGGAATTATAGATGATAATCATATTGAACAAATAAAACAAACTCAAGCAAAAGGTTTTGCATCTATTCGTTATTTTGGTATTGTTTAGCTATATTTAGATAGAATTTAGCTATGTTAAACAATAAGTATAAAATATTAATAATTGATAACAACAGAGAATTTAATACAAAATTATATAATAAATTTAAAGAATATGATTATGATGCAATACAATCTTTTGATGAGAAGGAGGCATTAAATCTTATATCACAAAAAGAATTTAATTTAATAATTTTAAATATAGATTATGATGATACTTCATCAATAGAGATATTTGATCATATTATTATTCACAGTAGTGCCAAAGTAGTTCTTCTAAGTAAAGAAGATATAGGCTTGAAAAGAGAAGAGTATTTTAAACATGGTATTTTAGATTATCATATGACAAATAGAAAGCTTGATCATATTGTTGATGATATTGATAAATCACTTCATAGACTTATAACAAACAAAAAAGAGACAATTTTAATTATAGATAGTTCACAAATAATGTGTGAAATAACAAAAAACTTATTAGAGCAAAGAAATTATAATGTTATCACTTCAAATACAGCTCTTGAAGGCTTAGAGATTATAAAAAACAGGGATATCTCTTTATTGCTTTTAGATATGGAATTATCCGATATACATGGACTAACACTTTTAGATAAGTTAAGAGAGCTTAATCTATTGGACAATTTTTTAGTTATGGCAATATCTGATAATGACACCCCATCAATTGTTCGTGATGCACTCAAAGGTGGAGCTTCAACTTTTTTAAAAAAACCATTTTTATTTGAAGAATTTTTACTGAAAATAGAGATATTAGTCAAATCATCAAGAGATAAAAAAACAACAATTAAACAAAAAAAACAGATAGAAAATAGTTTAGCAAGTTTTAAAGAGCTAGTAAACTCTACAATTGGTTCTATGTTTATATTTAAAAAAGATATATGTATTGACTGTAATAATGAAGCTATAGAACTTTTGGGATATGGAACAAAAAAAGAGATTATAGGTAAAGGTATATTTGATATTTTCAATGATGTAACCGATGAACATAGAATAAAACTTTTAGATAATAAAACTGAACATGACTTTGAAGATAATATTATAAGTCAGGATGGAACAGTTTTCCAAGTTCAAATAAAAGAGAGAAATGTATTAGTTGATAGTAAAGTGTTAAAAATAATTGCGGTTATGGATGTAACACAAATAAAACAAAATGATAAGATATTAAATCAACAATCAAAAATGGCATCTATGGGTGAGATGATTGGGAATATTGCTCACCAATGGAGACAACCATTAACGGCCATATCAGTTGCAGCTGGTGGTATAAAGTTAAATTATGAATTTGATATGGAAGAGAGAGATGAAACAATTAAAGAGCTGGATAATATAGTAGAAAATACCAAATTTTTATCATCAACAATTGAGAACTTCCAAAACTTTTTAAAAATGGATAGAGGAACTCAAGAATATAATATAAAAGATACAGTTAAAAAAACACTTGCAATTATACAAGCAAACTTATCAAGTTATAAGATAAATATTATAGAAAACTATCATCAAGATTTGAAACTAGATGGGATTCAAAATGATTTAGTTCAAGTGTTATTAAATATTGTAAATAATGCTTCTGATATTTTAAAAACTCAAAATATTAAAGATGTTAAAAAATATATATCTATTGATATAGATAAGATAGATGAAAATGTTGTTATAGTTTTACATGATACTGCTGGTGGAGTACCTGATGATATAATAAATAAAATTTTTGAACCATATTTTACAACCAAACACCAAAGTGCAGGTACAGGGCTTGGACTATATATGACCCATCAAATTATTACTAAAATGGCTGGAGATATAGATGTAAAAAATGAAAAATTAGTAATAGATGAAAAAGAGTATTTTGGAGCAAAGTTCACTATAAAAATTCCTATAGTGGGGTAATAACTCAAGCTTTTTTAATTTTATCTATCTCATCACGAAGACGAATAGCTTCTTCAAAGTTTAAATCTTTTGCTGCTTTTGTCATCTGTTTATTTAATTCTAGTAGTATTTTTTTTCTTTCACTTGCTGGCATTTTATTCATTCTCTCTAATTTTAATGCTGTATCATCATACTCTTCCATTTTTAAATCTTCATCAAGTCGCCTAATTGTAGTTGTCGGTGTGATACCATGCTTTTTATTGTGTGCCTCTTGAATTTTTCTTCTGTTGTTTGTAGTGTCAATGGCAAATTTCATAGAATCAGTTGTTCTTTTAGCAAATAAGATAACTCTACCATTACTATTTCTAGCAGCTCTTCCCATAGTTTGAACTAAAGAAGTTTTACTTCTTAAAAATCCCTCTTTATCCGCATCTAAAATAGCTACAAGTGAGGCTTCTGGTATATCTAACCCTTCCCTTAAAAGATTGATACCAATAAGTACATCAAACTTTCCAAGTCGAAGTTGTCTTATGATTTGATTTCTTTCAATTGCATCAATATCACTATGTAAATATTTGACTTTGATACCTAAATCGGCATAATATTGAGCTAATTCCTCTGCCATTTTTTTAGTTAATACTGTTACTAATATTCTCTCATTTTTAGCAATAACTTTTTTTATCTCATCATGAAGTTTTTCAACTTGAAATTCACTATCCATAATCTCAATTATAGGATCGAGAAGTCCAGTAGGTCGTATAATTTGTTCTGCAACAACACTACTCATATCTAGTTCTAAATCTTGAGGTGTGGCACTAACGAAAAGAAAATTTGCTTTTTTATTTATATATTCATCAAATTTTAAAGGTCTATTGTCAAGTGCAGATGGTAAACGAAATCCATAATCAACTAAAACTTCTTTTCTACTTCTATCAGCTGCATGCATACCTCTAAATTGAGATAAACTTACATGTGACTCATCAACTATTAGTAGATATGGTCTATCCATAGCTTCAAAATAATCTATCAAAGAATATGGTGTTTCCCCTGGTTTTTTATCTGTAAGTAATCGTGCATAATTTTCTATCCCTTTACACATACCTGTAGCTTCAATCATCTCTATATCAAACTCTACTCTTTGCTTAAGTCTTTGATATTCCACATGTTTCTCTTCGCTTTTATAATATGCCAATCTATCGTCAAGCTCCTCCTCTATAGATTTAACAGCTTTTGCAAGTCTTTGTTGAGTAACTACAAAAGGATTTACACTAAATATCGTTATCTCATCAAGCTCTTCAACCATAACATTGGTCATATATTCTAACTTCACAATAGATTCTATCTCATCACCAAAAAACTCTAATCTTATATATTCATCTTGATAATAGGCTGGAAATATATCTATAACATCGCCATTTACACGAAAATCTGCTCTGTCAAAAAACTTATCATTTCTTTTATATCCCATATCTACAAGTCTTAATAACATCGCCCTTTGAGAATAATCTTCCCCTTTTTCCACTTTTTGTACATTTTCTTTATATTCTGCTGGATTACCAAGTCCATAGTTAGCACTAACTGATGCCACACAAATAATATCATCGTAGCTTAAAAGTGAAGTGGTTGTAGAGAGTCTTAATCTTTCAAGTTCACTATTAATTGAACTATCTTTTTCGATAAACAGATCACTTCTAGGTATATAAGCTTCTGGCTGATAATAATCATAATAAGAGATAAAATACTCCACATGATTATCTGGAAAGAAGCCTCTAAATTCACTATATAGTTGAGCTGCTAAAGTTTTGTTGTGTGTCATAATTAAAGTTGGCATCTGTAACTTCTCAATTACTTTTGCCATGGTATATGTTTTACCACTACCTGTTACTCCAAGTAGAGTGTTATATTTATTGCCTTGGATGATACTTGCAGTTAGTTTATCGATAGCTTGAGGTTGGTCTCCTGCAGGAGAATATTCGGTGTGTACTTTAAATGGTGTCATGGTTTGGATTATAGCAGATTGTTGTGGATATTTGAATTAAGGTGGTGCTTTTGTTATTCGCTTTAAGTTCTAATGCTTGTTCTAATTCTTCATTTACACTCATATTATTTACCTTTTAGTGGATTGTGGTAAATTATAACTTTAGCTTTAGTATCTGATTATCTTCTTTTGATGCTAAAACAAAATCTTTATAATGAAAGTTTTCTCTAATAGTTTTTCCATATTAACTATTCCTTACTATAAAAAAAGGGACACCTTTTCAGTGTCCCCAGCGTCTCAATGACAAGCCCGTTATATAAATATAACCGCCCAGATTCCTTAACGAATATAAAATTATATCAAATTTATATATAAAAATCAAGTTTTATGAAAATAATGCTTGTATTTTCTTTTCCAGTAATCCCCTAAGTGTTTTATTTGTTGTTTTTCTAATCACTTTTGAAATTCTACTTTTATCAATAAATCTTAACTGGTCTAACTTTACTGTACTCTTTTTTGATAATGTTAAACCAAAATCTTTTATATCTAAAATAATATTTTTATCATGAAAATCATCATCTCCTATTTTATATTCCGTAAGTGGTACAACTGCAACAGTATCATTAAGTTTATTACTAACTAAAAATGCCATATGTGGATAACTAAATTCATGTTGTACATTTAATCCATATGGACAATCATTTTGATTAAAACAATCCTCTTTACCTTGCTTATTCATTTTGTTTAAAAAAATATGCTTAACTTCTCCAAAATCTACAAAAACTAAAGAATAACGCTCTATTTGATAGTTAATAATATGTTTATTAAATTTTTCATTTTCTATATGCTTCATGATGATGATTATATCGTATTTTTAAAATAGTTTAATAAAATCAATAATTTTAGTTTTAATGATTTTTATATATCTATACTCACCATAGATAATGGTGCTAAATGTTGTGATTTTAAATTTGGTCGGATTTACCTAAGCCTTTTTGTTCATTTTCATAATGTGAAATTGAATCGTGAAACTCTAGTTTTGCAAGTGTTAAATATTTAATTATCATATTTGTAGCTAAAAAAATCTTGTTCGGAAACGGTTTCTAATTCTCCTCTTCTATATGCTTCAAGTCTACTTATAGATTCGTTTGCCCATATTTCATCCATCTCTTCATCAGGTTGATCAAGACTTTTTAGTATTTCATCAACTATTTTAAATCTATCATTTGCTTTAAGTTCTAATGCTTGTTCTAATACTTCATTTACACTCATATCATTTACCTTTTATTTGATATTTTTATTATATCAAAATATCTGTTATAAAAAACTAATAAATCATATCAACTGCATTCACCTTATTACTCTCAGCTAATTTATATATCTCTCATAGTCATATTTACATTTTTATGATTCAAAAGTTTTTGGTTAGAGTTAGAATTGCTGTACTGACTTACTTAATTCTTAACTATTAAGTAACCTCCTGCTAACCCCATAATTGAACCTGCTGTTCTATTTAATATCTTTACGGACTTTTTAGTTTTTAGAAATCTTTTTGCACTAGAAGCACTATATGATATAAATAACAATCCATTCATAAGTGATAGCAATGTTATGAGTGAAATTATTATTAAATCATTTGTACCTAATGCACTTAAATCTACAAATGTAGGTAAAAAAGCTATATAAAAGATAATCACTTTTGGATTTGATGCAGATATCAAAAAACCTTTCATAAAATTACCAAAATATGATACTTTTGATTTATCTTTATCATCTATGTTAGTATCAATAGATGATGTCCATATTTTATACCCTAAATATATTAAATATAAACCACCAACAATTCTTATTAATTCAAAAACTATCGCATAACTTTGTGTTAATGCAACTAAACCATAAAATGCAAGTATTAAATATACTACATCAGATATAGCCATACCAAAGGCTAATGGATATGAAGTTTTAATATCGTTAGTTAGTGAATTAGAGATAAGAGCAAATACTCCAGGTCCTGGTGTGATACTAAAAATAAGTATAGCTAAATAAAATGCGATCATAGATTCAATTGACATAGTATATCCTTGCAAGAATTGATTTATTTTTTTATAATTATAACAAAAAAATAAATTTAGTGCTATTATATTTTATATTTTAGATAATTTAGCTATAATGTTGCCAATGAAAAAAGATTTTTGTTTATATCTTTAGTTTGCTTTGTATTGATGACTTTTTGTTAACAGTAAAATTCACCTAAAAATTGGACTTATTATTATATTTTCGACCACCTTAGAAATATGGTGTAATTTAAAACAAAAGGATTCTCAAATGGCAGAATTAGTAAATGGAACAGTAAAATGGTTCAACAGTGAAAAAGGTTTCGGTTTTATCGAACAAGAAAATGGTGGAAAAGATGTATTTGTACATTTTAGACAAATTAACAAAGCAGGTGATGAGCGTGTTTCTTTAAACGATGGTCAAAAAGTTACTTTCGTAATTACTGAAGGTGAAAAAGGTCTTCAAGCAGAAAACGTTACAGGTCTGTAATATTCTTATTTGAGCAGATATTTTCTGCTCAATATTCTTCAAAAAATCTTATTAAATAACATATTTAATAACACTCACTCCTATTTTAAGCTATACTTATGATGAAATTAAAATAAAGGGGAGATTATGGCTAAAGGTCAAAACGCACAAAAGTCTGTTAAAACAACTGCAACTAAAACATTAAAAGAGAAAAGAGCTGAAAAGAAAGCAAAAAAAGCTTCAAAATAATAGCATCTCATCAGGATAAAAAATGGCAAAAGGTAAAAAAACTACAATTAGAGAGATCAAAAGATTAAGTGATGATGTTGTATTGGTAAATGGCAAAGAATATATTGTTATCGAAGATGAAGAAGATATAGAAACTGCAATTACAATGAAGATATCATCTCATGGAAACAGAATATTAAGATTTGAAGATTTATCTAAAAAAGCTACTATTGATGTAAAAAGAGAGATAAAAATCGTTAAAGTGATCTTTACAGATAAACATAGAGCAAGTAGGTTTAAAAAATCACACGATAAAAGTATCATAACATCTAGCGATAAAAAAGAGAGAATAGGTAGTGCTAGTTCTTTTATAAAAGCTAGAGCAATAATATCTGAATTTACTTCAAAAAGTAGTTCTACATATGATAAACAATCTGGAATAACAACCTTCTACTTATCACATGAAATGAAAGGATAAAAATGCAAACATTTATTATGATTTTTTCAATCATATCACTAATTATTTTTATAGGTGCCGCTGTTTTTGGGATTTATAAAATTGTAAAATAAAAAAGGATTTAATTTGAAGTTAGATATTACTAAAGTTGCTAATATAATACTTTATATGTTAGAAAATAAGATATTGCATCTAAATGATAAAAAACTTGCTGTCTTACTTTTTTTAATAGAGTACAATCATATAGAAAATCACAAAGAAAAGATATTTGGTGAAGTTTATATAAAAAATAATAGAGCTCCTCAACCAGAAACATTATCAGAGATTTTTGATATTATAGCAAATAGTAAAGATTTAGAAGATGATGATGAGAGGCTTTATATTATTCAAGAACTTTTAGATCATTTAGATATTGAAGTTCTAACAAAGTCTAAATATATTGAGTTAAATTTTATAAAAATGGAAGAGGAGTTTGATAAAAGTTTATTTACTAAAGATGAACTAAAAACTATTAGTAGTATTGTAAATCAATATAAAGATGAAACTCCAAGAAAGATGGCAAATATCTGTTTTGCAATAGATAAAGTTAGAGAAACAGCAAAAGATGAAATTATCATCTAAGCTAAGATAATAACATATATTTTATGTTATAATTTTGCCATAGATGAAAATTATGATTAAATTTGGAGATGCTAAGTGTTAAATAAACTTTTTAAAAGAAAATTTACAAATGAAAACTATTTACAAGAGTTACTATTAGATAAGCTTAAAGAGAGATGGTTAAAAGAGGGTATAGAAACAAAAATAATAGATATAGATTATCAAGATACACTTGGAAATACTTTTTTAATGATATGTTTAAAGAAAAACAAACTCAAAGCTGCAAATTGGCTTTTAGATAATGGAGCAAATGTTGTTCTTAAAAATAAAGATGACAAATCAATAATAAATATAGCAATAGAGAAAGAGAGTAAAGTTTTTTTTAAAAAACTATTAGCACTTAAAAAAGTAGATATAGATCAAAAAGATGAATATGGTAGAAGTTTATTACAAAATTTAATTGTATTTGGAAGTTTTGAATTAGCAAAAATCCTTATAGATAGTGGTGCAAATATAAATACATTGGATAATAAAGGTAGGCATATAATGTATGATGCTTTATCTTATGGTGACCCTAGTTTTGTAGGATATCTTTTAACTTTTGATAATATAAAACTTAATGATATAGATGAAGATGGCAATACCCTTATGCAACATCCACAAGTTATAGAAAATGACAACTTAGCAATTGATCTACTTATCGCAGGTAGTGATCCTACAATTAAAGATAAAAAAGGTGAATCATTTCTTTTTAATACCATTATGAGAGGTGTAAAAGGTGAAAGAATTGTAACAATAGCACTTAATAATGGTGCAGATGTAAATCAGCTAACATCATCTAAAAATACAATTATGATGGATTCCGTTTTAGAAGCATCAAAATTAGGAACTACCCATAAGTTTAAAAGAGAAAGTATCTTAAGAAGTGTAAAAAATATGCTTGAACATAAGGGTAACATAAATGCATTGGATGCAAGTGGAGAATCAGGTCTTTTTAATGCTATAAAAATAAAAGATTTAGAACTTATATCATTTTTATTAGAAGCAGGAATTGATACAAATATCCAAAATAGAAAAGGTGAAACAGTTTTAGAATTGTTAGTTTATGAAGGGCTTAATTATTCTGATACAATAAAATTACTTCTTATATATGATATAAATCCAAGCTTAGTAAATAAAAAAAATCAAACAATATATGAAGTATTAAATAATATAATTTTACATATACTTGGCACCAAACTTATAACAGATGAAAAGATAGTATCGTTGATAGATCCTGATGGATTATATATTAATGTTGTTCAGTTATTACTTGAGGAAGAATCAATAAGAAATGAATATGAAGATGACTATATATTGGATTTTTTAGATTCAACTGGCGATCCTATATTTTTTAAACCTCTTATGTATGATCATTTTGCACTATTTAGTATTTATACAAAATACAATATCAATATACATAAGATAAATAAGGAGAAACATAATATCTTTTTTTCATATGTATTAAGAGTATTTGAAAATGACAAATCTACTGCATCTGTATGTAATCATTTTAAAGATAATGTAAGTAGTTTGATTAGTAGAAAAATAGATAAAGATTTTAAAGATTCTTTAGGTTTTACTATATTACACAAAATTGTTGGTACTAAATGCAATATAAGACTATTTGATATATTGATAAAAGTTGTTAGATTTAATTATGAAACTGTAGATAATTTAGGTAGAACTGTGATACATAGCTGTGTATGGCACAATAAATCAGAAGTTATTAAAAGTATAGTTAAAGTTGCACCAAAAATATTAAATATAGAAGATAAGTATGGTATATCACCACTATTTTATGCAGCATTATTGGGAAATAAATCTTTAGTGTTACAATTTTTAGATTCAGGTGCAAATATATCAAGTTCTACACAAATTGATCCTAAAGCTATAAAAAAGTTTAAACCTATGTTGAAAAATCTTGATAAATTAAAAGTTGATGTTGATGATTTATCTATGTTAAATAAGTTTGATTCGATAATAGAGCAAGTTGAATATAGATTTAAGGTATAGAATTTAAAATAACCTTATGTAATATATGTTATAATAATGTTATATAAAGCGAGGTGCCAAATGTCTAAAAATAAATATATTATATTATTAGTTGTATTATTTGTTGTTTTTAATTCTATTATTTATCAATATACGGAACAAAATAAAAATCAAAGAGTTAATTTATCGTTACAAACTCATTTAGATAAACTGCAAACGCATTATGATATATTGATGCATCAAGAAAAACTTACTGCAGATACAGCCTATATCTCCACAATTAAAAAAGAGCAAGTTGCAGAGATAGTGACTTTAGCATACAAAACAAAAGATATGAAAAAAAGAGATATTTTAAGAGATAAGCTATATAGTTTACTTAAACCTAGATATGATAGGTTAAAGAAAAAAGGTGTACTACAATACCACTTTGTATTTCCAAACAATGAAGTATTTTTAAGATTTCATAAGCCAAGCAAATATGGTGATGATTTAACCAATATCCGTAAAGACTTTGCATATGTAAATAAAACTTTAAAAAGTGTAAGTGGTTTTGCTCAAGGTAGAACTGCACATGCATTTAGAAATGTATATCCACTTATTAACAAACAAAAAGAGCATATAGGAGCTGTGGAGATATCGTTTTCTAGTGAAGCTTTACAAGACAATCTTACTCTTATAAGCAAAATACATACCCATTTTTTAGTTAATAAAAATATATTTAATACAAAAGCATGGGAAAGAGATGATTTAGTTTTAAAATACAATCAAAGTGCAGAGCATCCAAACTATATGATAACCATGACAGGTCAACATACAGTAGAACAATGTATAACAAAAAAGAAAAAAAATTTAGAACCAATTTTAGAAACTATCGATAAAAATATACAAAAAGGGATTAAGTTCGGTATATATACTCAAACAAAAGATAAGAAAATCATATCATCGGCATTTTTACCAATAAAAGGGAATGTTGAAAATGAAATTTTAGCATGGATTGTAGCATATGAAAATAATGAATTTATAGAAATTAGTATTAAAAATGCATCTTACATCCGTATTGTATTATTTATAATCTCATTGATGTTGTTTTATTTTATCTATAGAACAATAAATCAAAAAGAAACTCTAGCTAAGCAAGTTGATATTAAAACTATGGAACTAAAAGATCTAAATGAAAATCTTGAACAAAAAATTATAATAGAGGTTGAAAAAAACAAACAGATACAAAATCAACTTAATAAATCAGAAAAAATGGTAGCAATTGGTGAGATGATAGGAAATATTGCTCATCAATGGAGACAGCCGTTGTCAGTTATATCAACAGCATCAACAGGAATGTTGATGCAAAAAGAGTTTGGAGCATTAAGTGATGAAGACTTTAAAAAGAATTGTAACTCTATAAATGAACAAGCTCAATATCTATCACAAACAATAGATGATTTTAGAGACTTTATCAAAGGGAACAGAAAAAAACAGATTTTTAATTTATCAAATAATATAAAAAGTTTTTTAAGTTTGGTAGAGGGGTCTATAAAAAGACATGGGATAGATATGGTATATGATCTACAAGATGATATAAATATAGATGGATATGGAAATGAGTTAGCACAATGTTTTTTAAATATATTTAATAATGCAAATGATGCATTAAAAAGTGTACTTGAAAGTGATAGATATATATTTATTTCAACTAAAATTATCGATGATAATATTGTTATAAAGTTTAAAGATAGTGCAGGTGGAATACCAGAAGATATAATAGATAAAATTTTTGAGCCTTACTTTACAACAAAACATCAAGCACAAGGAACAGGACTAGGACTTCATATGACATATAATCTAATAGTAGATGGTATGGATGGAACTATTACCGTAAAAAATATACATTATCAATATAAAGAGAAAGAATATGCAGGGGCAGAGTTTACTATCTTATTACCTATAATAGAGTCTATAAAATAGATTAATCATACTACTTCTAAATTATATAGATATTTTAAAACTATAAAAGGTATAATGGCTAAAATTAAATAAACCACAAGGTATAGATATATGTTAAAAGTTGGAATTTTAGGAAGTACAGGTAGAGTTGGTTCTTTACTTATAGATGATTTAGCTACGCAAGAGAATATGAAAGTTGGAGCAGTTCATGTTTTTGATGAACTTACAAAAACTTTACCTGAAGATGCGATTGTTACAAATGATATGCAAGTTCTTATAGACTCATCAGATGTTGTTATTGACTTTTCTGCACCAGCGGCTACTGAAGATTTACTTTCTACTATTGTTAAAGCTGGAGCAGGAAAACCATTGGTTATTGCTACAACTGGATTTAATGAACATCAAAAAAATCTTTTAATTGAAGCTAGTAAAGTTGTACCTATTCTTTATGCTACAAATATGAGTTTAGGTGTTGCAGTTTTAAATAAACTTGTACATTTAGCATCAAAAACGTTAGCTGATTTTGATTGTGAAATTGTAGAACAGCATCACAGACATAAGGTTGATTCTCCAAGTGGAACAGCACTTACTTTAGCAGAACATGCAGCAGATGCAAGAGATCTTGATCTTGATGCTGTAAGAATATCAGGAAGAGATGGAATCATTGGAGCTAGAACTAAAGATGAAATTGCTGTTATGAGTTTAAGGGGTGGTGATATAGTTGGTCGTCATACAGCTGGATTTTATAATGATGGTGAATTTATTGAACTAAATCATACAGCAACTTCTAGAAATACATTTAGTAGAGGTGCAATAAAAGTAGCAATTTGGATAGTTACTCAAGATACTGGACTTTATAGTATCAATGATTGTTTAGGTTTATAATATGTGTGCAATTGTTGGAATATATGGAAATGATGACGCAGCAAAACTAGCCTCAGCCGCATTATTTGCTATGCAACATAGGGGTCATGAAGCTACAGGAATTAGTAGTGGTGGAGATGATTCAAGAAAAATATTTACAGTTAAAAATCGTGGATATGTAAGAGATGTTTATACTGAAGAGGCTTTTAAAATATTAAAAGGAAATATGGCAATAGGTCATAACAGATACTCAACAGCAGGAAGTGAGTCAACTTTTGATGCTCAACCAATACAAGCAAAATATAAATTAGGTGAAATATCTATAGTTCATAATGGAAATTTAATCAATAAAGATGAGGTAAGAAGTAGACTTATAGATGAGGGTTCAATTTTTCAAACAGGGATGGATACAGAAAACCTTATACATCTTATAGCAAAATCTTCACAAGACAAATTAAGAGATAGAATTACAAAATCACTTACAAAAGTAAAAGGTGCTTACAATTTTATAATACAAAGTAGAAGTAAACTTTTTGTTGTAAGAGATCCACATGGAATAAGACCACTTAGTATTGGAAAGTTAAGAAGTGGTGGATGGATAATTGCTAGTGAAACATGTTGTTTTGATCTAGTTGATGCAGATTTTGTAAGAGATGTAAAACCAGGGGAGATGTTAATTTTTTCTAAAAATACGCAAGAGCCAGAGTCTATAATGTTAGATGATACAAAAGAATTTAGACCTTGTGCATTTGAGTATATCTATTTTGCAAGACCAGATAGTGATATAGATGGTAAAAATGTTTATGCTGCAAGAGAATCTATGGGTAAGGTATTGGCTAAAAATGATAAAAATATTTTAGATGCAGATATGGTTATACCAGTTCCAGATAGTGGAGTACCTTCTGCTTTAGGATATGCAAAAGAGAGTGGAATACCATTTGAATTGGGCATTATTAGAAATCATTATGTTGGTAGAACATTTATAGAGCCTACACAAGCTATGAGAAATATGAAAGTTAAGATGAAACTAAGTCCAATGAAAAGTTTAATAGAGGGTAAAAAGCTTGTTGTTATTGATGATTCAGTAGTTCGTGGAACTACAAGTAAAAGAATAGTAAAAATGTTAAAAGATGCAGGTGCTGCTGAAGTTCATTTTAGAGTTGCCTCTCCTATGATACAACATCCTTGTTTTTATGGTATTGATACCCCTACAAAAGAGGAATTGATAAATGCTATGAAAACAAAAAATGAAGTAAAAGAATATATTGAAGCAGATAGTTTAGAATATCTTTCAATTGATAATTTAAAAGATGCTCTAGGAAGAGACCGTAACTACTCTATGGTTAGCTTTGATGGCGATTATTTCGTAGCATAATATAAAAAGAATAGTAATTGAAACATTTAAATACAATAGGAAAATATTGGCGAGATAAATATGGAGAAAAAGTATATAAAATACCTATAAGTATCTCTGGATTTACTTGCCCAAATATCGATGGAACAGTTGCAAAAGGTGGTTGTACATTTTGTGAAAATGATTCTTTCGCTCCAAATTTACAAAAAGAGAAAAAGTCTGACTTTAAACTTCATCCAGATAATCCAAAAAATCCCATGCTTGGAAATCAACTTTTACAACTTCAAACACAATTTGAAACTACAAAAGAAAATTTAACAAATAAATTTGGAGCTAAAAAGTTTATAGTTTATTTTCAATCATTTACAAATACATATGCTCCAATAGAAACACTAAAAGCATTATATGAAAAAGCATTAAGTTTTGATAATGTTGTTGGTATGAGTATAGGGACTAGAACAGATAGTATTACTGATGAGATTTTAGATTATTTAGAAGAGTTAAATAAAACAAAAGAGATATGGGTAGAATATGGTATCCAAACAGTTTATGATGAAGTTTTAGAAAAAATAAATCGTGGACATGATTGGGCAAATATAAAAGAGTGGATACTTAAAACAAAACAGAGAAATTTATTGGTTTGTGGACATATGATATTTGGCTTACCCAACGAAGATCAAGCTATGATGTTGCATAGCGTAGAGGAGTCACTTAAACTTGGAATTGATTCTATTAAATTTCATCCTCTTTATGTAGTAAAAAATACAATTTTAACAAAAGATTTTACTGAAGGAAAATTTATACCAATAAATGAAGAGTTATATATCGATACTTTAGTTAAGTCTATAAAAATGTTACCTTCTAATGTTTCTATATCAAGAGTAACAGCAGGAATTAGTGATGATTCTTTACTTTCTCCACAATGGTGCAATAATAAACATAAACAGATGTACAATATAAAACAGGCACTTTTAAAAGAAAATTTAATCTACTAAATGGAAAGGATAATTGATGTTACTGTTATTTACTATACTTTTAGTTTTCATTATATTATCCAGAATTGTAGAAACCTCTACAAAAATTCCAAGTACTTTAACTCTAATAGTCCTTTCATTTTTATTATCATACTTTTCACCAGAAGTTTTAAATATATCAAATGATCAATTTGATGAGATACTTTATCTAATGCTCCCTGTTATTTTATTGCCAGATATTTTAAATATATCTAGTAATGAACTTAAAAAACACTACAAAGAGATAATCTATTTAGCTATAGTTGCTGTTTTAGTA
>JAYEIM010000342.1:0-1628 GCA_034660095.1 Campylobacterota bacterium
AAGACATTTAAGAATTATAAAATAATTGTATATTTACTAACTGGAAAACTGGACTTCTCTGTAGTTAATAGTAAATTTAGGGAAATTTAGGTGGGTGTTTACCCACACTTTTTTAGAAGGAACCAGAAAATAACAGTGAAAAAATATATTGATACTCTTTATAATTTCTCAAATTTTAAAACAAAATGTATATACAATGACCCTATGTTTATAGATGGAGATAAGTATCTTTTAGAGTTGTATCGAGATGATTTGATTTTGACAGATAAAAACAAAGAGATTTGTTTTGCAATAGATAAAACCTCTCTTAAACTTGAATATATAGGTATAAAAGAAAAGTTTAGAGGTGGTGTGTTAAAACAGCTTCATAACAACTGTTATGAAGTTTTAAAACATACTAATATTGAAAATATTTTACTAAAACCATTATCTAATGTTTTAACAATGTGGATATATTTAGGTTTTGATTTTATAAAGCCTATGGAACTTATAAGAGTAAGATTGACATTAATAAACTATTTAAAAAGTAAAAATGTTATAGAAGATAGTGATATAGTAAAATATGATAAAATGGCTCTCAAAGATATGGTTGTTTTACATAAAGAGCTATTTAAACAAAGAGAATTTCCAAAGATTGTAGAAAAAGAACTTTATTATACAAATTTGAGTAAGGGTGTAAAATGAAAAATTTAGAGATTTATCTTGATGATGATACTAAGGTATTTGAGTCTATTATATCCAACCATACAGGTATCGTAAAAGTACATAATGATGTCAAAATGGAGTCATTAAAAGAGCTTGTACAAAGCGTTATAGATGGTAAGTATAAGATAGAGTTTGAAAACAAACTTTTAGATACATCTTGTGCTGATACAATTTTTGACAGAATTGAACTATTTAAAAATGAAGAAAATTTTAAAATTGTGTTTGATGTAGTTACTCCTGAAAAGGTACTAGAATATGTTTATGGTGATAATGTTCCCTACTATAAAGATATAAACGCAATAATAAAATTTTTTAACATAGAGATAAATAGTGTAGAAGATATAGATGGTATCGGTGAAGCACTTTTTTGTAATAATAATTTTAGTATTAATTATAAAGAGCAATATTATAAGCAAAGAGAAAATTTTACAATAGCTCATGAGCTGGGACATATACTCTTGCATTTTTCAACAGATAAAAAAATTCATTTTGAAGATTTTGATGAAGATTTAAAACCAGTAAATAGTATAGATTATGAGAAAGATTTAAAAGCTGCAAGAGGTGATTTATCTAATCATAATGTACAACTTGAAAATGAGGCAGATAATTTTGCAAGAAATTTATTAGTACCAAAATTTCAACTTGAAAAATATATAAGTAATTTTGAAAAGTCATATAAGCAAAAACCATATATGTCTCATCTGAAAGATGAATTTGGTGTAGCAAAGGGAACTGTTTTTTATGCTCTAAAAGATTCTAATTTATTACATAAAGTAATTGATAATTGCAGACCTTGGTAGAAATTTATTAAAAGGAACTTAATATGCCAAAAGTAACATTTGAAGAACAAGAAGAAATTATAAATAATGCAAAGAAAAATATTAAATATGATACTAAAGAATTTACTCTTGAATTATTACATG
>JAYEIM010000343.1:0-8253 GCA_034660095.1 Campylobacterota bacterium
GTTTATTATGAAGATACAGATGCGGGTGGTATAGTATATCATTCAAATTATTTGAAATTTTGCGAAAGAGCTAGAAGTGAATTTTTCTTTGCTAAAAATATGTTGCCAGTTATTGATGGTGCACATTTTGTTGTTAGAAAAATGGATTGTGATTTTATAGCTAGTGGTAAATTTGGGGATATTTTAGAAGTTACTACAACATTAATAGAGATGAAAAAAGCATCTTTTACTGTTTTTCAAGAGATAAAAAGAGATGATAAAATATTATTTACAGCTTCTATATTGTTAGTGCTTGTAAAAGATGGCAAAGTAAAAAGGATAGATAGAAAAATAGAAGATATATTAAAGTCTCTTTTTGTTAAAATAGATATAAATTAATTTATTTAAAACGGAAATACAATGACTGTAAATATTACTCTACCAAATACTTCATATGATATAAATATAGATACACTATCAACTATAACTTTAGAAAAAAAAGTTGTCGTTGTAACAAATCCTACGGTTTCAAAACTACACTTGGACTATTTGACTTCAAAATTAAATATTGAAAACTTAAGTGTTGTTACTATTCCTGATGGTGAACAGTATAAAACAATGGATACAATTGAAGATATTTTGGAGCATTGTTTTGAGCATAAATTAAATAGAAGTTCAGTTCTTATAGCTTTTGGTGGCGGAGTTGTAGGTGATATGACTGGATTTGCAGCTAGTATATATCAAAGAGGTATAGATTTTATTCAAATACCTACAACTTTACTATCTCAAGTTGATGCAAGTGTTGGTGGAAAAACTGGTGTAAACAATAAGTTTGGTAAAAACTTAGTTGGTGCTTTTCATCAGCCAGTTGCTGTAAATATCGATCCATATTTTTTAACTACATTACCAAAAAGAGAATTTGGAGCAGGTGTTGCTGAGATAGTTAAGATGGCAGTTTGTTTCAATAAAGATTTTTTTAATTGGCTTGAGAATAATGATTTAAATGATACAAAAAGTGATAATATAAATATAGCTATACAAAAATCAGTAGAAACAAAAGCATATGTTGTATCTCAAGATGAAAAAGAGAAAGGTTTAAGAGCTGCTCTTAACTATGGGCATACATTTGGACATGTTATAGAAAATGAAACAAAATATTCTAAGTATCTTCATGGTGAAGCTGTTGGTATTGGTATATGTATGGCAAATGCTGTTTCAGTTAAAATTGGAATTATGAGTGAAGAGGAAAGTTTACGAATTAAAAATCTTTTACAGAGGTATGATATACCTACTACATATAAAATAGAAGATGTTGAAGACTTTTATGAGCATTTCTTTTTAGATAAAAAGAGTTTAGATAATAAAATAAAATTTATATTTGCAGTGGGAATTGGTGATTGTAAGATAACTGATGAGGTTTCTAAAGAAGATATTGTTGAAGTGTTGAAAGGTTTTTAATGAAAAGTATTATTCAAGTTGTATTATTACTATCTTTATTTATTGGAAATTTATATGCTGTAGAGGGTGCAAGTGCCGAAGATATCAAAATAGATACTTTAAAAAAAGAGTTAAAAGATATCAATAGTGATTTGGAAAAGAATATATGGATTACAAGGTATAATAATTACTTAACATATAGAAAAATTGAAAAAGATTTAATAAAAATAAAAAAAGATGCAAAAAAATATGCACGATGGAAAGGTGAAAAATATAAAGAGCTTTCTTATCAATTATATAATAAAGTGAAAATTAAAGAGAATGAGTTAGAGTTAATTAGTGAATATAAAGATTCACCAATAGGTAAACAAATCACACCTAAGGCTATAGATAAATCACCTGTGGTATCAAATCCATTTATTATCATTGAAGCATTCTCATTTATTCAGAAACTAAAAGATAATCAATCTGAATATAAAGAAGTGAATTCTGAACTTATAGAGCTTCTCCATGTATTGGAACAAAAACTAAAGTATATGGAAGAGTTAGATAAGTTGGTTGCCCAAAAAGATTTTAAAAATGATCTGATAGCTTTAAGACAAGAATTAAAAGACTTCAATATGGTAGTTGATATAGTATCAACTACTGGTGGAGTATATACAAAAAAAATAGAGCAGGTAATTGCAGAGACAACTGTGAATATAACAACACAAATTAACAATACATTTAAAATTGGTATCATTATTTTAGTATTGTTTATATTGACAATTATTGCTAAAATTGCAATGAAAAAATATATTGATGATGATGATAAGCACTACACTGGAAATAAGTTAATAAATTTCTTTTTTATTGTTTTAACAATTTTTGTTATTCTTTTTTCATATATTGATAATGCCTCATATCTTGTTACATTTTTAGGGTTCGCATCTGCTGGTATTGCTATTGCTTTAAAAGATTGGTTTATGTCTATTTTTGGATGGATCTCTATTATGTTGAGTGGTTCTATAAATCCTGGAGATCGTATAAAAGTTACAAGAGATGGTGTAGAAGTTGTAGGGGATGTTCTTGATATAACACTACTTAAAATTGCTGTTAGAGAAGATGTAACACTTACAAGTTTTTCTAGAAATAGAAGAACAGGAAGGGTATTTTTTATACCAAATAATTATGTTTTTACAGATATGATTTCAAATTATACTTTTGATGGATTAAGAACAGTTTGGGATGTAGTTGATATAAATATTACATTTACATCAAATCATAAAAAAGCAGTTGCATTAGCTAAAGAGGTTGCAAATACACATGCTAAAGCATATACAGAACTTGCTCGTAAAAGATTGCAAAATATGAGAAAAAAATATGTTTTAAGAAACTCAAATCCAGACCCTAGAGTATTTGCTTTTGCGGAAGTATATGGTATCACTATATCTACTTGGTTTCATACAAACTCTCACTCAACTCTTGGCTTAAGAAGTACAATTGGTATGGAGATTCTTGAAGCATTTAAAGCTCATGACGATATAACAATTGCTTACCCTACTCAAACATTAAGAGTAGTTGGTGAAACATCTCAAGTGCAAGCAGAAAATTTATTACCAGGTACTACTGCTACAGGTTTGTTTGATGCTCCAGTTCCAAGTTAAGATATGAAGAGAGTTTTTTTTAAAACTTTTGGGTGTAGAACAAATATATTTGATACTCAAGTTATGATGAATAATCTTAAAGACTTTACAATCACAACAGATGAAAAAGAAGCTTCTATAGTGGTTATAAACTCATGTACAGTTACAAATAGTGCAGATAGTACCGCTAGAAGTTATATCAATAGTCTAAAAAAATTGCCATTAAATCCAAGAGTAATATTTACAGGTTGTGGAGTGTGGACAAAAGGTGAAAGTTTATATAAAGACAATAAAATAGATGCTCTTTTTGGACATAGTGAAAAAGAAAAAATTAACTCTTTACTAAAAGATGATACCCGATTCTTTGAAGCTGGTGATTTGACACATATTGATGATACTATTATAGAAAAAATGATTGGAAAAAGCCGTGCTTTTGTAAAAATTCAAGAGGGGTGTGACTTTAGATGTAACTATTGTATTATACCATTTGTTCGAGGTGATTCAAGAAGTTATGAAGAGGGTAAGATATTAGAACAAATTACAACTTTAGCTTCAAATGGTTTTGGTGAATTTATATTAACAGGTACAAATGTAGGTTCATTTGGTAAACAATTTGCAGTAAAAAATAAAAAAGATAAATTAGCCCAACTAATCAAAAAAATATCAATGATTAGAGGTGTTAGAAGAATAAGACTTGGTAGTGTAGAACCAGTACAGATTACAGATGAATTTGAAGAGATACTAAGCGAACCATGGATGGGAAAATATCTTCATATAGCACTTCAACATACTTCTAAAGAGATGTTAAATATTATGAATAGAAGAAATAAAGTAAAAAGTGATTTAGAACTTTTTGAATTATTAGCATCAAAAGGTTATGCAATAGGTACTGATTTTATAGTTGGGCATCCAGGGGAGAGTGATATCTTTTGGAAAGATGCAATGTCAAATTTAGATAAATTTCCATTAACACATATTCATAGTTTTACTTATAGCAAAAGAGATGGAACGCCAAGTGCTACAATGAGTCATCAAGTCAATGGTGCAGTTGCAAAAGAGAGATTAAAACAATTAGAAGATAAAATTAAAAGTAAAAATATAGAATTTAGAAAAAAACAAAAAAATTTAGATATATTAGTAGAGTCAGTTACAAGGAAAGATAATAGTTCTATATATACAGGCTATGATCAATTTTTCAATAGTATGGAGATAGAAAGTGATACTGATTTAGTTGGTGACTGGATAAATATAGACAAATATGAAGTAAAGGATAAAATAAATGTTTCCAAATTTTAAAAAAAATAGTAAAAACAGTGAAAACAATGAAAATAGTCAATCAAATATAGATAAAAACTTGAAAATGATGAGTATCTCAGCTATTGTTTTAATAGTATTATTTTTATATACAATTACTAAAAGTGATAATGTTATACATGGTTCAAGTTATTATATCGGTATGGGGTTTTTATTTGTTCTTTTGATGTTGACTTTTGCTTTACAAAAATATAAAGATAAGTTTAGAAAAATGATAAATAAAGATGCGTTTGTAGAAGAGCTTGATAAAGCACAAAATAATTATACAAAAACAGAAAAAAAATCTGTAGAAAATACAAATTTAACTTCTTTAAAAGGGGAAACACCATTTACAATAGCAGCAACAAATTCAAATATAACTTTTAAAGATGTTGCTGGAATAAGTGATATAAAAGCAGAACTTGAAGAGGTTGTTGACTTTTTAAATAATCCAAAAAAATATCAAAAATATAATGTACAGCTACCAAAAGGTGTATTACTTGTAGGTCCTCCAGGTGTTGGTAAAACACTTATTGCTAAAGCAGTTGCAGGGGAAGCTGATGTACCATTTTTCTATCAAAGTGGAGCAAGTTTTGTTCATATTTATGTAGGTATGGGTGCAAAAAGAGTTAGAGATCTATTTACTATGGCAAAATCAAAAGCACCATCTATTATATTTATAGATGAGATAGATGCTGTTGGTAAAAGTAGGGGAGTTGGGGCTAATGATGAGAGGGAAGCTACGCTAAATGAATTGCTTACTCAAATGGATGGTTTTGAGACAAATAGTGGTGTGATGGTAATAGCAGCAACAAATAAAATAGAAGTATTAGATGAAGCACTTTTACGAGCTGGTAGATTTGATAGAAGGGTATTTTTAACATTGCCATCAAAAGAGGATAGACTTGATATATTAAATCTTTATTTAAAAAACACATCATATAACTTTGATATAGAAAAATTAGCGTCAGATACAAGTGGATTTAGTAGTGCTGCACTTTCAACACTTGTAAATGAAGCATTATTATATATGATAAAAAGAGATGGTGTAACTGTTTTAGAGGATGATATAGAAGAGGCAAAACAAAAAATACAATATGGAAAAAAACAGATACATATACTAAATATAGATCAAAAAAATATCTTAGCAACTTATCAAGCTGGAAAAGCTTTTGTAACAAAAGAGAAAGTAAATCTATTTGAAAATGGTGTATTTGAAGAAAATCTAATCTATCCATCAAAAACACAACTTGAAAATCAAATTAAAAAGTATCTAGCAGGTTCAATTGCATTGGAAGTTATAAAAAATGAATCGTATGTGGTATTTGAAGATGAGATAAATCAAGCATATAGTATTGCCATTCGTATGGTAGAAGTTTATAAGATGGAACAATCAAAAGATGTAATTATTCAAAAACTAAAAGATGAACTAAAAACACTTATTATTCAAAATATTGATGAGGTAAAAAATATAAAAGAGATTTTACTTAAGGATGAAGTTATTGTATTTTAATGGATTTTGTTTAGAAAATGAAGAGGTGTTATTTCAAGAATATTTAGTAAAAAATGATTATACAATATCTGGATTTAGTTATGGTGCTATAAAAGCATTTAAATTTGCTATGGCAAGTAGTGCAATGGATATTAGAGTTGATCTGTTGCAACTCTTTTCACCAGCTTTTTTTAATCAAAAGCATGAGAAATATAAAAGAATGCAACTTATATATTTCAATAAAGATAAAAAGAAGTATTGTGATAACTTTTTAAAAAATAGTGGCTTTTCAAAAGAACAATCTGAAAAATATTTTACTATGGGTAAATATAAAGAGTTAGATGAATTATTAAACTATCAATGGGATCAATCAAAACTTCAAATGCTTATAGATAATGGAACAAAAATAGAAGTTTATTTAGGATCAGATGATAAGATAGTTGATTCACAAAAAGCACTAGAATTTTTTGTAAATTTTAGTGAAGTATATTTTATAAAAAATAAAGGACATATCTTATAAAGATAAACAAAGGGATGATTATGAGTAAAGATAAAAGAGCAAAAATAGGAATTATAACAGCGTCAGATAGAGCAAGTAAAGGTATATATGAAGATATATCTGGAAAAGCTATAGAAGATACAATAAATGAATATTTAACATCAAAATGGGAACCAGTTTATAGATGTATTGAAGATGATCAAGATACTATAGAAAAAACATTAAAAGAGTTAGTTGATGATGAAAAATGTTGTCTAGTGGTAACAACAGGTGGAACAGGTCCTGCTAAAAGAGATGTAACACCAGAAGCTACAGAAGCTGTATGTGATAGAATGATGCCAGGTTTTGGTGAATTAATGAGAGCAGAATCTTTAAAATTTGTACCCACTGCAATTTTATCAAGACAAACAGCTGGATTAAGAGGTAGTTCACTTATAGTTAATCTTCCAGGAAAACCAAAATCGATAAGAGAATGTTTAGACGCTGTTTTTCCAGCAATTCCATACTGTATAGATCTAATGGAGGGTCCATTTTTAGAGTGTGATGAAGAGGTTATAAAACCTTTTAGACCAAAAGCTAAATAGATGAAATAATCTATTTTATACCAAGGTATACTATACAAAAAGCATAATTTTTCCTAAAATATTAATATAAAATATCATAGTAGGAGAAATTATGGCAAATGAAATTGAAGGTGCAGGACAACATGCACAAGAAGAGATAATAGAAAAAGAAGATGAGATATCAAAACAGGGTGGTCTTGGTGTAAACTTAGAAAGTTTTACAAATAGAGGAGTTTTTGATGCAGATGCTAAAAGAGGTTCTCAAAATAGCAAAGATGATAAAAATCAAGTAATTGATGAAAATGTACAAAACTTTGACTTAGATGAAACTACAATTGGCACTTTAACAGCAACACAATTAGCTACATATATAAATGATGGTGTACTTTTAGGATCTACTGATATTGATGTACTAATTTCTCAAGATACAAATATAGATATTTCACAAGAGGAAGCCTTGGGATTGATGGCAGATCAAGTTAGATCTGATGCTAATGAAGCTCAAATAATAGCTGATGAGGCAAGAGTAGCTGCACAAGAAGCTCAAATAGTTGCACAAGAGTTAAATACTCAAGAGGCTATAGATGCTGCACAAGAAGCAGAACAAATAGCTCAAGAAGCTCAAGAAGTAGCAGAACAATTAGAAGAGGAAGCTCAAATTGCAGAAGAGACTGCAGAGCAAGCCCAAGAAGATCAAGAAGTTGCCCAAGAAGATAATACTCCAGATGACCCAAATGATCCAGATACACCAAATACAGCTCCTACTGTTGGTGATATCGTTGATCAAACTGTTGCAGAAGATTCAGGTTTAAGATTTAGTTTTGATGCTTTTGATGCACAAGATGATACATTGACATCTTATGTTGTTGGGACAAATGGTTTAGCTTATATTGATGATAATGGACAAATAGTTTTTAATCCAGATGCAAACTACAATGGACCAGCAAGTGTAACATTAGTTGTAAGTGATGGAAATGGTGGAGTTGTAACAAAAGTTGTAAATATTACAGTTGATCCAGTAAATGATGCTCCAACAATAGACACAATTGTAACTCAAACTGTTGATCAAGATGGTGAAAAAATAATATCATTTAGTGCAAACGATATTGATAATACACAAGATGAATTATCTTCTTCTGTAACGGCATTAAATGGTACCGTAGTTATAGATGAAAATGGAGATATCTCTTACTCTCCAAATGAGGGATATGTTGGTAATGACGTTGTTACATTGACTGTTGATGATGGAAATGGTGGAGTTACTAGTCAGTCTTTTAGTGTTGTGGTTAGTGAGGGTGCGCCTGATGTAAATGACGCATTAACATTAACAGTAACTCCAACAACAGCAGACTTCGTAGAAGATGC
>JAYEIM010000344.1:0-1617 GCA_034660095.1 Campylobacterota bacterium
CTTTATTTATTTGGCTTTTGTTTTCATCGTACTCAAATTTCATACAAGTCCTTTTAATAGATATAGAAATTATACTTTAATTATACTTTTATTGTCAAGTTCTGAAATATTTGTGTGGGAGTTAACGGCTAAGGTGAGGGACGATGGCGACAATAGTACATAAATATTTAAATTTTATGTTTCTTAATGCGAAACTTAAAAGTTCGAATAATCGCCGTTATAGCCTCGTTTCTCTCCTCCGATTTGTTATATCCTATCGTCTTATAAATTTCTTTACTATTTCCAAATTTGCACATTCAGAATGAAAAGTGTTAAATTTATCTGCTAATTTTTCATTCTTAAATGATGTTACATATTGCATGTCTGCATTTTCTTCAATCATATTGCTTGTAATTTCTAGATTTTCTTCAAGTATAAAGTTATTAACAATATCTCTAAATCGTGGTTGAGTATGTCTATACTCCGAATTATCACTTGTAACTAATTCTCCAGTTATAGAACAAGGAACTTCTCCATGAATAAATAACTGTCTTTTTTCTTCAATTAATTTTGATGAAACAGCTGTACGACACGCTGAATAAAAATCTTGTAGTAGAGTTGGATTAGCATTATTTATACATGTTCCTATTGAAAAATCTGTATTACTTCCATCATTACGTTTTATATGAAAGCAACTTGTTGGATGATTTGGTGATTGGTCACGATAAAAATAACTTATTCCTACTCCAACCTTTTCTTTAACTTCAGGATGACGTTGAATTAAGTCAAATAGTATATTGTCATCATCTATTGAAGATACAGTATCTCCGTCATCATATTTTTCAAGCATTTCTTTAAAAAACAGTGTTGCCTCTTTTTTTGTTGAAAACTCTTTGTGTGGTAAATTTATTTTTAAAGCCATAATTTTCCTTTCCTAGATTATAACGATAATGGCTTTCAAGTTACTTTATAAGTAACTTGAAAGCCAATAAATTATTTTTTAATTTGATACACTCCATGGATTTGATGGATTTTTTCCTCCACCTTGACCATAAGAGTTTCCACCACCTGCACCATAGCTTCTTCCTCCTCCTGCTCCGTAACTACGACCACCACCTTCTCCATAACTTCTACCACCTCCAGCACCGTATGATTTTGAACCACCAGCTCCATAAGGATTTAATTCTCTTGTTCCATAACTTGCACCAGCTTGTGGTTTTTCGTAAACTTTCCAACCATGTTGATAACCTTGAGCAGTAGCAGATACTGTCACCAAAGTTGATATGGCTAAACCTAACATTAATCTCTTCATTTGAGACCTCCAAAATTTTATTTGCTATTTAATTCAATAAATAAGCATGTCTAAATTTTAGTTTTCAGAAATTTTGATTAAACTTTTTTAAAAAGTTTTGAGTCAATCACTTAAAAATAAAATATTTAATGATGGTTTGACTTGTAGAGTTTCCCTTAAGAAAGGTTTGTTTTACAGTTTCATTGCCATCATATCTTTAAATCTTAGATACAACGACTGAAGATAGCCAATAAGTCGCCGTGAGGCTACTTATTGGCTACTCTGTTTTGTTATATCTTTGACATAATGAGACTTACTATATCTTCTTTAAACTTTTTCTTTCCACC
>JAYEIM010000345.1:0-1609 GCA_034660095.1 Campylobacterota bacterium
TACTTAGAACATCATAGAAATCCATCGAATCAAGATAATAATGCTATTATTTTAGAGTAAATTGAATCAGTGGGACTTTTAGTCCCTAAGCAACCTATGGACTTTCAGTCCATAGTGGTTGAGTTCTTCTCTAGGTGGAAGTATTCTATCGTAAGTAGGGTAGGAGGCTTTAATGTGATATTTTGTAATAATAGCCATAAGCTTTTGCTCTTCATTATCAAATGATATATAATCTGATGTAAGAATAGATAATTCGTTCAAGTCATGAATTTTCAGTATCTTTTTATTTTCATATGCTAAAAATGACTTTAAAATAATCTCTGCTGCATAGTGAAAATCTACAGCAATAACATCAGTATAATGATTTGCTTCATATAGTATTTTTCCTGAACTAAAATGATGCCAAGCTTTATTAAGCCATTCCTTAGCTGCTGGTTCGTTCATAAAGTACCTTTCCATTTTGCAATATATCTACTTTATAAAAATAGTCCTCAGTAGAATTAAGAAAACTTGATGATGCTGATAATATATCAATTCCATTAGTTCTATGTTTCCTCATTAGTTCAAGTAGATTCATTTTAGCTTCAACTTCATAACTATCCAAATCATTACTTTTCAATGTATCTTTAACTAAAAACAAATCAATATCACTATCTTTAGTAGGAGTACCATAAGCGTAAGAACCAAACAGTATAACTTTATCAGGATTAAGTGGTTTTAATCGTTCTACTATTTCATCTTTAATCTCTTCTATATCAACCATCATAACACCCCTTTCCTATAACTAATTATTATAACTAATTTAAAAAATAACTAAATCTCATTTTACATATTTTCCCATTATACCATAATAAGATAAATTCTAAAAAAACATAACATAACAATCTAACTCATCTAGTCTTAGATCCCTAGCGTGTCTCAGGAGTAACTAACGGTATTTATAAGCTGTAAGGTTAATATTACCTACGGATTGGAAACAGTTAGTTTCGACCTAAAATCAAACAAATAGACATCTAGTTAGGCTAGATATCCTAGGAATGAACTTAATTAAGGAGAAAAAATATGACAATGACACAAATCTCGGAATTATACGTTTCGATATTCAATAGAGCTTCAGAAAAAGCTGGTAACGAGTACTGGGCTGGTAAAGATATGACTGCTGCAGAGATTGCAGATGAGATGTTAGCTACTGATGATGCTATAGCTTACTTTGGTTCATCTCTAGATACAGATGCTGCATTTGTTGAGCACATCTATAACACTACTTTAAACAAAGGTGGAGAAACAGTAGATGTAGACGGTAAAGCTTACTGGGTATCAAAATTAACTGATGGTGCAACAAGAGGTGAGATGGTAGCTGAGATGGTTGCTGCTATTGCTGAATACGCACCAACAGGTTCAAAATATGATGCTACAGATGCTGCTACAGTAGCTGCTTACAACCAATTCTCAAATAGAGCTGAAGTATCTGATGATGCTGCTGTTATTACTCCCCCACAAAAATACAATGAAAATCAAGCAGCATAACGAATCTTATTGTGCTTAAAAAAGTTAGCAACTTTTTCTTTATTTTTTACAATATCATTCATATAAGCAAGAGTATTTTTTT
>JAYEIM010000346.1:0-1602 GCA_034660095.1 Campylobacterota bacterium
TCCTCTACCTTCAATAACAGCTTTTGAAATTTCAAAACCTTCTTCTTTTAGTTGGCTTTCAAAATTTTTTACAAAAGTACCATAAGTTGGATGTTCTTTTGATGGATACATATTTGATATTAGTAGTATTTTCATATTTTATCTTTCCTTACATCATATTTTCCAAGTGCCATCAATAAAGCAATCAAAAATCCAGAGGTTCCTGAAGCTAAAATATGCCCACCCATTGAGCTTATAGCTAAAAGCAAAAATATTGTAAAAGTAATATAGATAGAATATGGATTATTATTTTTAATAACAGTGAAAATAATATAAAAAATAGTTCCAAAGACAATACTAAACCCAATAACTCCATAGTTCATCAAAAAATCTATTGGGTCTATTTCAACTAGTTTATTGCCTGAAATATATTTAAACCATTCTACACCTGTACCAAAAAAAATATTTATAATGCTGTATGTGTTAGAAAAAACATTAATTGCCTCTTCTGCCCAAATATTACGAGAACTAAAAATAAATGTTACAAAGTCTAATTTTTCATAAAAATACGATAAACGATTTATTAAATTTGATTCGTAAAGTACATAATATATACCGTATGCGCTAATAATTGGTACTGATAATAGCATTAGATTTGCATATATAAAATCTTTTTTAGGTATTTTAAAATTTTTAAAATTCTTAAAAGCTTTAAGCAAAGGAAAAAAGAAAAACAATATTATAGCACCTAAGATAGAAACCTTTGATGCCAATAACCCACCCATCGCTATCAGCACAATGCCAAAAATGAAAAATTTTAAATAACTATCTTCTTCTATTAGTTTAAACATAATAATAGCACCACTTGTTAGTATAGCTCCTCCTATTTCATTCCCCGCAAAAATAAATCCTCTTGTTCCTATAGCATTCTCGCTGTCTCCTCCATACATACCATAACCAAACCCAAGAGTTCCTAAAAATATATTTAGCACTAAAAAAGAAAATGAAAAGTTTGCAATATTAAAAAGATATTTAAGGTTTTCTTTTTTAACAAAGTCAATAAAAAAAAGATAAAAAAGTAAAATCGCACTAAAACGAATAAGCATATTCAGTCCACTAAATAAACTGTTAATATCATCTAAAAACAGCAAATACAAAAAAAGATAAAAGAAAATAGTCAATAAAACTCCAATTACATAAAGTTGTTTTTTTACTTTAAATAAATATAACGATACAAGTAATAATGTTATAAGTTTATAAGCCGCAGATAAAGATGGTAGACCTATTCTGATGAGGATTCCATTAATCATATCTATTGGGATAAACACTAGAAAAAAATAGCTAATAAATATAGCAAATGAAATTTTTTTTATCTGCATATTAATTTTTTCATTTTAGCCTACTTCTAATAATAAATTTTAATAAATCTAACTTAGATTTATTCTTACCTAAATCAATGGCTTTATATAAATTTATTCTTCTGTTCTTATATCTATATAACTCAAATAACTTTGATTTTCTCTGCTCATTATTCATGATATTTTTATGCTTTCTGTAAAAATCAAAATGACCTTTTATTTTATTACTGGAAACTGTTATTCTAGGTTTTTCATGTTCTGTATG
>JAYEIM010000347.1:0-1597 GCA_034660095.1 Campylobacterota bacterium
ATAGTAAAGTATTTTTATTGTATTTATATGAAATATCTAAATCTAAAATATAATTAAAGTTTACATAACTTAAACTATCATCTCTAATAAACTTATCATATTCAAAACCAAACTCATATATAAAGTTTTTAGATTCCAATGTATAATTCATACCAATCATATACATACTTTCACTTCTATCAAGTTTCACTTCTATATCTTCGCCAATACTACTTGCATAATCTAAAATCTCATCATTTGCTGTAATGACACCTTTAATTTTAGTTTTTTTAAAGCCTATATAGAAATCTATTGCTTGTTTTTTATCATAAAATCCTGTAAGCAGTCTTATATAGTGACTTTCATCAGAAACATTTTTAAGAGCAATCCACATATCTGATACACTCAATCCATTTCTTAATGCACTAAAACTATTATTATCAAGCTTTATTTTATCATTTGGATCAGCAGTTTCATTATTAAAAATATAATAGTCACCATTACTTAGTATAGGGTCAGTATTGTCAGTGATTTGTTTAATGATACCTTTTTCTTGGATTACCTTATCACCTAAACTATCTATTTCAGATTCATTTCTAAGATAAAAATCATCTAGCTTATTTGATACATATCCAATATCAAAACTCAATCCACTATTTAAAGTGGTATTTTTATGATTAAAGATATTATACCTCATATATGTATCAACATTTGTATTTGTGAGAGTATTTGATGAGTATTGAATATCTTCTTTTTTAAATTTAACCCCTATCATCAAATTATCTAAAATACCATATCTTAATTTGATATTGTGTCCATTTAAGTCACCTATTGCATCATATTTTGTACTATTCCCAAATTCAGATTCTTTAATATTTAGTATATCCACAGTATCATTCATCAGCATATAATCATATGAAAAATTAAATTGATTTTTTGGTATAGTTAATGTATGTATATCATGTACTGCATAGTTTAAATTTTGACTAAATAAAGAAGATAAAGAAAAACCTAATGATATTAATAATTTATCTAATTTCAATTCTACCCTCTATACCGTTAGAGTTTGAAAAATTATATTTAGATTCATTTATTATTTCAATATTCATTGGCTTTGAATCTACTATAATAGGTACATTAGAAGTTATAAAAATATCATAATCCTCAATTACCTTAAATGTATCTTCCTTAACCATTGTTTGGTTTTTCATTACTAAACCAAGTTTTAATGTCAAAATATTATTATCTAATACTATTGATCTAGTTAACATACCATTAGGATCATAACCACTATCAAAATATGTGCCACCACTTCCACTATCTCCTATACCGTTGATTACTAGCATATCAGGGACTATTAAATTACCACTATTTATGCCTATATTTCTATAAACAAACTCTCCGATATCATCACTACCATCATCCTCTCGTTTAAAAAACTTAATACCTATATGAAAATCACTATAGTCAACACTTGTATCTATCTCAAGGCTTATATTCCAAATATTTTCTATAGTATCACTTGTAGATTTTGTAACAGTCTGAAATAACCCATCGCTAATAGGAACAGTATCACTACCTATTGATACTGTTTGTGTTGATAATACTGGTGTAAAGT
>JAYEIM010000348.1:0-1597 GCA_034660095.1 Campylobacterota bacterium
ATTTTATGTATCACTACAATTTATAATCAAATATAAACTTCACAGTTTTAAAAAGAACTGGTAACTTTACTCTAAGCAAATAGAGCTTCACTATTTTTAAATAGTTTGAAATTAAAAGATATAGGTAAACTTTTAAAACAAACACATGTTTAGTCATTGCTGTAGCAATGTTACTTAATAAAAAGTAATAATTTAAAAACATATTGTAACATGAATTTTTGTAAACTAAAACGCCTTTGATAAATGTTTTCAAGCATAAAAAAGATTTTTGACCGTTTCCCTATTTTTTGTAATTTGAAGATAAAGTAGATAAATAGTTGTATTAGAATTGTTTGAGTTTACAGTATTCAAAGTTTCAGTTTACAATAAAATTTACAAGTAGTTTACAGCTGAGTTTACAAAAACAATAGACTATATATTTTAAAATTGATATTATAGATATATAAAGTTTTATATAATAAACACAATTTACCGTATATTTTATATAGATTATTTGCTTTATATGGTATAATATACAAATAATCTATTCTAAAAAGGCTAAAAATGATAGGAAGAAGAAAAGAACTAAATATTTTAGATAGTATTTGTGAAGAAAGGATAAGTAAACTATTAGTTGTACATGGTAGAAGAAGAATCGGTAAAACATATCTTATTGACTATATGTTTCAACAACATAGAAATGACTGTTTATTTTTTAAGTTTACGGGTAGTGCTGATCAAGATTCTTCTATACAAAGAGATTATTTCGTTGAAGCTATTTATAAATGGTTTAAAGCTGAACCTAGAACTACTATTACAAAGTGGCATCAAGCATTTATTTTTTTAAAAAGAGTTATAGATAAACAGTTAGCAAAAGAAGACAAACAAAAAAAAGTGATAATATTTATTGATGAAGTTGCATGGATAGATAGACATAATAAAGCTGGATTTCTAAGTGCTTTTGGACACTTTTATAATGACTATATTGAAAGTAATAATAATCTTATTGTGATATTGTGTGGATCAAACGCTTCATGGATAAAAAATAAGATACTAAAAGATACAACAGGACCACTGTATCATAGAGTTGATCTAGAAATTGCACTAAAACCATTTGATCTGCAAGAAACTAAAGAGTATCTTTCAAAAGAGAAAAAATTTGATATTGATAATAAAAGTGTTGTAGATATCTATATGGTACTGGGTGGTGTTGCTAAATACTTAAGTTATCTTGACTCAAAATTATCTATATCACAAAATATAAACAATCTTTTTTTCAATCTAAACTCACCACTTTATGATGAGTATGAGTCTATTTTTAAATCATTGTTTTATGATAAAGCAACTTCTCACAAAAATATAATTGATATCTTAAGCAATAAGCAATCAGGATATACAATACAAGAACTCAACCAACTAATAGATGATAATAAAATAACAGCAATCAAAAATCATATAGATGAGTTGATAGATACAGGTTTTATAAAGCCTGTAAATATGTTTGGTAAAAAAGCTAAAGATACAAAATATATTATTATAGACTCTTTTAGTCTGTTTTATAATAAATGGGTAAAACCATTAAGTAAAAATGATATAGCATCTTTGATTGATTATTTTG
>JAYEIM010000349.1:0-1588 GCA_034660095.1 Campylobacterota bacterium
TGCTCCTAAAGAAATTACATTTGTTGAAGATGCTAAAAAGCATATTATTAAAAGTGTAGTATTTCCTTATGAACTTTATGAACAATTAAGAGAAAAAATAGAAGATGAACTTTATATAATTCAAAATAAAAAGGCACTTAATCAAGATTATTAAAAGATTAAAAAGAGAGTTAAGAGATTTAAGGCAATATGCCTCTCAATTAGAATCAGATTTAAATAAAAACACCGATACAGTTCATCAATTTGAAGATACTAATGATGGCATTGTAAAAAGTAAAGATATAAATTCAGATAATATAAAAATTATAGTTTTGACTCAATCTTAAATAAACAAATAGAAAACTCAAAAAATGAAAATACCACTTTTACCATAGCTAAGTTATCGATAAATAATTTTGATACAATAAAACAACAATTGCTAGATATAAATAGTGATAAAAAAGCTATCTTAAAAGTGCTTTATAAATTCTTTTTTGTTAGTTTAGGAAGACACAATATAACTTATTATTATACAGATAATATTTTTTATTTTATATTTCCAAAATCTAATATGGAACAATCTAAAGCTTTTTTATCAAAAGTAAATGTACCAAGAAAATTATCAAATATAATTTTTACATTTAGTATTGGAGTAGTGCAATTTGATATGGAAAAAGATACTCTTAAAACATTAAATACTAAGTGTGCAGATGCAAATATAAAAGCTACAGAAGAAAATAATGGGAAGAGTAATATTGTTTATATATGATTGAAATCATTAACTATAAGCATTGGTATTTAAGTGTTTATGTTCCAAGGTAAGATTATCAATACTTTTATCAATTTCTGAACCCATTTGCTGAGTATGCCTTAGCTATAAACAAAATTTTTCTACTATCATATTTATATATTGCAAGATATATCTCCTAGCCATATCATAAACCACACTCAAACCGATTTTGTCAATTTATTTAATACTAAACACTTGTAGCACTTATGACATCTTTTATTCTTTACTGGATTTGTACAAGAAAATATCAACTCCAATGGAATATCTTGATTATTAAAATATATCTCTTCTTTTGTTTGTCCATAAAATGGCATCTCTATTTTAAATGAATTATTTTCTAAACCCAATTGTATCAGTTTTTCACAATTTTTAATATAGTCTATGCTTGTATCAGGGTACTGCTCGATACCTTGTAAGCCAATAGCAATTTTGTAGATATTCTGTTTAAAAAAATATAGTGATGCAAATGTAAGTAGTGATAAATTTCTTAAAGGAATAATATTATCTTTTACACTTTTAACTTCACCTAATTGTGTAATATTTAGTATATTAGTATAGTCTATTATATTTAGATTTAAGTTATAAAATTTTGCAATTTTCTTAGCATAAATCAACTCAGTTTCTTCCCATTTATACCCATATATAATATATAAAGGTATTATGTTATAGTTAAGTTTTTTATAATTATTTAAAAGTGAAGTACTTTCTAGCCCACCACTAAATAAAATACCTATTTTATTTTTTGCCAATTTAATAATTCCATTGATGAAGTTAGTCCTACAGTGACTATATGGGCAACTCTTCTAGCGATTTGTTCTT
>JAYEIM010000350.1:0-1588 GCA_034660095.1 Campylobacterota bacterium
CAGATTACATTAACTTTTTAGCTTTAGAAAAATACCAAACAAGAGATAATTTTTTGAAGTATATGAACGAAAGATACACATACGAAGAAACCGAATTAATTAAATTTTGGACTAAACAAAAATCTAAGGAATACGACAAAAAGCATCCAAGAAAATCAATTAGATTTACAGAAGATGAATTTGCAGTTGTTGAGAAAAATATGGAATTTTTAGATACTGATTTTTCAACCTATGCAAAATCAATCATTCTAGATTTTAAACTAAAAACCAAAGACTATAAAAAATTATTAAATGAAATAAATAAAATCGGACATAATGTAAATCAGCTAGTTCACAAAGCACATACTAATCAAGATATTTCTCTTTTAACAGAGATAGTTAATCTTGAAAATGTATTAGAAAATCTAAGAGAGGAGCTAAAAGATGATAGTTAAATTTTTTAAAAAACCGCCAGGCGGTGGTGGAATCGGTTCGATAAAATACTTATTAAATGAGAGAGTTGAATATGGCGAAGCTAGAATATTAAATGGTAACGCAGAATTAACTACATCTATAATAGAGAGCATTACTAGAAAAGATAAAGCGACTGTCGGTTGTATTAGCTTTGAAGAGAAAAATATTAAAGAAGATTTAAAATATAAACTAATGGCAGATTTAGAAAAAACTCTATTTCCTGGAATGAATAAATCTCAATATAATATATTATGGGTAGAGCATACTGATAAAGAACATTTAGAGTTAAACTTTGTAATACCGAAAACTGAACTTATTACTAACAAGTTACTTACTCCATATTACCACAAGCAAGATTTACCGAGATTAGAAGAGTTTGAGAAAATAAACAATCTAAAATACAACTTTACAAATCCCTTAGACCCAGCAAAAGCTAAAAACATACAAGAAGCAAATACAAAAGAAAAGCATTTATATACAAATTATGAAGAATTTGATTTACATTTAAAAGCAAAAGTTGAAGCAGGAGAACTTACTAATAGAGATGATTTAATAAAGTATGTAAAAAGCCAAGGACACGAAGTAACTAGAACTAGAAAAAATGGTATTTCTATAAAGCTAGAAGATTCTAAAAAAGCAAAAAAGTTTGATAACGATATATACTCTGATAAATTTATAAGCTTAGAATCTGTAAACGTTATGCAAAAAACCAAAGAAAAAGCAAGTGAAGATTTTAAGAAAGATTTAGCTGAAAATAGAGACGCATTGATAGAAGAATATACTAAAAAACTAGATTCTCTCAATAACTATAAAGCACTAGTATTTGCAGAAAAATACACTCCCATAGTTGCCAAAGAGCCGAAAATTATATTTGAAAAAGTGAAGGAACAAAAAAATGAAAACACAAGAAACACTAGCACAGACGCTATTAAAGAATCTGAAATTAGAGAAGATAACAGAAAAAAACTATCAAAAAGAGCAAGAGAAACTTATAAATCTAGAGAGACGGTTAGAAGAGAAAATATCAGAAAAATCAGCGAACTTAGTGAGAAATCAAGAGAGCGAACTAGAGCAGTTAGAATCAGAGTACAAGAAGATACTAGAGCAACAAGAAGCAATTTATCTACAAAAAGTG
>JAYEIM010000351.1:0-1586 GCA_034660095.1 Campylobacterota bacterium
ATCAGCACTATATGTTTTTCTTTTTCTACTCATAATATTATCTCCTATTATCGTCTTAGTATTTTAACATTTAAGAATAAAAACTTTTTTCTAATTGGTTGCTTTTACTGGGGACATTATATTTATTATTGACATCTTTTATTAAATGATTTTTTGAAATAGTATAACCTAAAATTAATTCATATTTATTATTATCATATTGATAAATTATATTTTCTACAATGGAATTTATCTCTTCTGGTTCATAATATTCAGTAGGTGTTGCTAAAAAAGTATCACTATTTATTAAGTATGGGTCAAGAGTAGTTTTAGTATGTGAACCAATTGTTTTAAATGTAAAATTCTCAATTGTGTAAGTATGCCCCAATCTGTACATAAACATATTGTCATCTTGTACTGAATGGTTATTTTTTACAATTGAGTATAATGAACCTACTGTAATAATAGAATTATTTTCTAATGAATACTGGTTTTCAAAAAATATTGTTGATATTGTTTGTAAGTCATCATTGTCATTAGTTGTAGGTCTAGGAGCATTATTAAGTATTGATTTGTCATAACTATATTTTTTAGCTCTATACTTTACACCTGTAATAATATTATTTTTAGTTGTTTTTAAATTATATTTAAATTCTCCAGTAAAAACTTCAGAAGTTGTTTCAGTTTCATTTCTATATAAAGATGAATTATTATCAGTCATTAGAGTTTTCATATTCATATAATCATAACTCAATAAATATAAAAAATCATCTACTTTTGTATCATAACCTAAATGGATAAAGTCAACATCTATTGTTGAAGTTTCTGGACTTCCATCTAAACTTATATCTAAAAAACCATCATTTTTTTGAGCTTTTGCTAGTAAAAGTATATTGTGATTTTCTTTATTCAATGTTGCTACTACTAAATTAGTATTGTTGTCTCTTGATACTTCACTTCCGTTACTTTTATATTTTTTTCTTTTTTTATCTGAATGTTCTAAAAATGAAAAATATTGCCACTTATCAAACTCTTTTGAATGGTGAGTATTTAAATTTAAAGAACCATAACTATCACTACTTATACCAACACTTCCACCATCATCTTTTTTAGCACTTTTGGTATAAAGTTTTATAAGTATAAGAGTTGATTCTGTTGAGTATTCATAAGTTGGACTGCGTGTATATACTTCCATATGATCAACCCATTGTATCCCTAAATCAGCCATAATAGATAATCCACTACCATAAAGTCCTACAGATATTTCTTGATTATCTATAAATACTTTTATTAGACTACTCATAAATGGATGATTGGTACCTTGTGAAAAAGGGTCAGCTACCCCATATCTATTTTCATTATAGCCAATTGGATATATTGATTTTAAAATATCTTTAAGACTATGTATTTGCATTCTATCCATATCATCTCTTGTATAGATAAATGATACTCCACTATTTGCTAGTTTTGTTTTTTCAGATAAATCTGTCTTTTTCTCTATATCATTTAACATATTATCTATATCAAAATCATCTGCTTGTATAAACATAGTACCTAGTAGCACTATTGTACTTAATAACTTTTTCATAATCATCCTTTAGTTTTAT
>JAYEIM010000352.1:0-1585 GCA_034660095.1 Campylobacterota bacterium
GAATACTATTATTTAGGAAATAAAGTTTTAGTGTCTATTTTTCTATGTGCTACAACTATAGAGGTTGACATTTTTGATTCAATATTTTCAAGAGCTTGCTTATAATTAAGGATTAATATTCTACTGTCATTTTCATTTAGATGAAGTTTAATAGAACCTATTATTTCTTCTTTTATTTTCATAGTAAATGCAGGATTATTTTTCAATGATAAAATTTTATATTTTGATGTTAATTCAATTAAATAATTTTGATAACCATTATTTGGTATTTGCTTAATTTTATCTTCATTGTCTTGCATATATCTAAATACATAATACAAAAACAGCAGAGGACGAAAAGGAATATGCCCTTCTAATTTGATAGATTCTAAAAATCGTCTCAATGGTGACTTTACTTTTTTATCATTTTCTTTTGCTAAAATATCAATTATATTACCAACTAAAATTTTTTTTAATTCATGATTTAATTCTGTGCCTGGCATCGAATTAATCAGATCATCAATCAGTGCTCTATTGGCTAGAGTAAGTTCATCTTCTTCAATAGTTATTTGTTTTGGCTCACTACCCAGGAAAAGAAAATTTGGATTTGCATCAAAAATATCGATATATTTCTGAATAACTGGCGTAGTTGGGTTTACTTTTCCAGTTTCATATCGCGCTAATGCTGTTTGTGCTATTCCGATTTTTTCAGCAAAATCTCTTTGCGAAAGTTTAAAATACTCTCTAAATTGTTTTAAATACATCATTATCCTCTTTAACATAGTTGTTTATATTTATAACATATATGTTCTTAGTTTTATCTTATTTTAAGTTAAACAAAAATATACTTTCGTATAACATATGTGTTATCAAATAAAACATAAAGGAATAATTAATGAAAGTTAATGATATACTTAAAATTAACAATAATATAATTACTGTATATGATCTAATGAATAATATAGATGCAATTATTGAAATAAGTCGAAATGATGTTTCAAAAATTGCAAAATCTAAGCAAATATATTTTGCAGATTTTGACACAACTTATGCAATTGCTACAAAAATACTAAAAAAACAATTACAAAAAAACCATTTAAAATCTATCAAAAAATTTTATGCAAGTAAAAACTTAAGTATTGCTTGCAATTGGCTAGTATCAAGACTATTGAATAACATGCGTAATATTACTACTAATCCAAAATACAAACTATATTGTGCTCCTACTTTTACGCGATTCAATGAAGATATCAAGTCAAATCATGAACTTGAATCGATGCTTGAGTTAATGGATCTTGAGAAAGCTGATAAAGCTACTTTAATAGGTGGTTTAAAAAAAGTTTGGAGAGACAGTAAATATGACATAGATTTTGATTATCAGGATTTTGTATATTTATGTAAAAAATTTAATATAGAGGTGAAAGATGTAATAAGCAAATCAGAATTTGAACAACCAAAGTTTTCAGTTTTACAAGTTACTTGCGGCAACAAGCAACTTGTAATGTGTTTTTAATACCCAGTGTATACGAGGAAATTAGTATGTATATTATATCAGAAATAGCTAAAATTAAAAATAAAGCTAAAAAAAATAAGTTACTTGAGAGAG
>JAYEIM010000353.1:0-1576 GCA_034660095.1 Campylobacterota bacterium
ATTCCTCTAGATAAATTTATAGTTGGCTACACAGGTAAACTAGGTGTTTCTAATGCTATAGAGTTTTTGATAGATTCAGCTGATAAATTACAAAATCATCAAGATATAATATTTGTGATAGTTGGAAGATTTGTCGAAGCAAAAGGATTTATCTATCTTATAAAAGCATTTGCAAAGATTGATAGAAATATAAGAGACAAAATGAATTTAATATTAGTTGGTGATGGTGTTGAAAAAACAATATTAGAAGAAGCAGTTTTAGAATTAGGTATAAAAAATGATGTAATATTTTTAGGATATCAAGACAACCCGTATAAGTATATGAAAGAAAGTGATTTATTCGTTTTATCTTCACTTTGGGAAGGCTTTGGTATTGTGATTATAGAAGCAATGGTATTAAATATACCAATCGTTTCTTCTAATTGTAAATATGGACCTTCTGAAATATTATTAGATGAAAATAAAATTGAATATGGGAAATTAGTTAATATAGAAGACGATAAAGAGAAATATAGTGATAGTTTATCTACAGCAATAATTGACTTATATATTGATCCTGAATTAAGAAATAAATATAATAAACTATCAATGAAAAGAGTTTCTTTATTTAATATAGATAATATTATACAAAATTATATTAATCTGTTTAATAAAAGTGAAAATAATGAATAGTTTAATTTCAATAATAACCCCATCATATAAATCAAAAAATTTTATATCTCAAACAATAGATTCAGTATTATCTCAAACGTATAAAAACTGGGAAATGATAATAGTAGATGATGTCTCCCCTGACAATTCAAATGAAATCATAGAAGAGTACTGTAAAAATGATAGTCGAATCAAGCTTATAAAATTAGAGAAAAACAGTGGTCCAGCAGTAGCAAGAAATAGAGCAATAGAAGAAGCGAAAGGAAGATATATAGCATTTTTGGATGCTGATGATTTATGGATACCTGAAAAGCTAGAAAAGCAGTTAGGTTTTATGAAAGAAAATGATTTAGCCTTTACATATAGTTCTTATGACTTAATAGATGAAGAAGGTAATAGTTTGGGTAACTTTACGACTAAAGAAACAATTAGTTATGAGGGAATGTTGAAAACTTGTAGTGTTGGGTGTTTAACTGCAATGTATGATACTGAAAAACTTGGTAAAGTTTATATGCCTTTGATTAGAAAAAGACAGGATTATGGTTTGTGGTTGAAAATACTTAAAGAGATAGGAACGACAAAGGGTATGACAGAGTCATTAGCAACATATAGAATACTTGAAAACTCAGTATCATCAAATAAGTTTAAAGCTGCTCAATATCAATGGAAAATATATAGAGAAGTTGAAAAGTTGAGTTTTTTTAAAAGTGTTTACTATTTTGTTCAGTATGCATATTATGGTGTAATAAAGTATAAGTAGTTAAAGGCTTTTGTTTGGTTCTTTACAAAGAACATCAAAATAATCCGCTCTTGGATGGAAAGCTGATGAAAACTTTGATAATGGGATTTTTAGACTATTGAGTGCTATTTAAACAAATATTCAATATAATAATGAATGGATAAAATAAAATGATTTTAAAAATAA
>JAYEIM010000354.1:0-1575 GCA_034660095.1 Campylobacterota bacterium
CTTTTATCTATTTAGACCCACCTTACATAAATACGACAATACAATATAATAAACAAAGAGTTGGAACAAAGAAAAAACCATCAACTAATTCATTTTTTGATGTATCTACACATTTGAAATTGATTGATAGTTGTTCTAAATATAAATATGTGATGTATTCAAATAACCATAGTGAAGAGTTTTTAGATTTATTTGATGGGTATATTAATTTTGATAGAACGGGTCAAGTAGGTGGTAAAAAATCAACAAAATCTAAAAAAGAGATTTTAGCTTATAAAATCAATGTTGAAAGCTCAACTATTTCAAAAGAAATACCAATGTTAAAAATTGAAAATGCAACAAAAGTTATTTCAATACCAGTAAATAATGACTTAGAGATTAAAAAAGTTTCAAATGGTGCTGATATTATTACAACTGGTTCAATTTGTTCAGGTGGTGGGGCAAGTGAAGATTCAATAAAACAATTAGGATTTAATGAATCAAACCATAAAAATATTTTTATGTGTGAATGGGATGATAAAGTTTCAGAAGTATATAAAATGAATTTCAAAAGTGAGAATTATTTTAAAGATTTTTATAAAGTTGATTGGTCAAAAGTTGAAAAAACACATCTTGATATTTTATTTATTTCAACACCTTGCCAAGAGTTTTCTATTGCATCAGGTCAAAGAAAAAATCTAGATAGTCAAAAAGGACAACTTTATATAGATGCTCTTATTCAAGCTAGAAAATTTAATGTTGATAAAATTATCAATGAGAATGTATCTACAATAGTTAGTTCAGGAAAACATTTTTCAATAGTTGAAGATAAAGATGGTAAAGAAGTTGAATTAAACTATATACCAACTAAAAAACAACTTGAAAAAGAAAATTGGAAACTTCTGAAATCAGTAAAAAATAAATATGTTTATAAATCACATTTCAATCCTAAACTTACAATTGGTAGGACTTTGAAAATAGTTGAAGATATTTTGATAAAGGATTTTAGCGATTATAATATTTACATGGATGTGTTAAATACAAAAGACTTCAATACTCCGCAAAATAGAAGCCGTTTTTTCTTGATAATGGTAAAAAAGGATCTTGATTTAGGTTTTGCATTTCCAAAAAAACAAGACTTAAAAACTAAATTAGTTGATTTACTTGAAGACAATGTTGATGAATCACTTATTATCAAAAATAGAGATTTTATTGTTTATCCAAAAAGAGAATACAAAAATCCAAAGCAATTAAATTTATATGGTGAATTATTAAAAGTTGATGGTACAAAATCAAATCATAGAAGTTCAAAAGTGATAGTTTATCCAGTTGTATCTCCATGTTTAACGACTAATGGATTCACTAAAATATTTCATAATGGAGTTGTGAGACATTTAAGTCCTACGGAACAAAAAAGAAGTCATAATTTTAGTGATGATTATATCTTACCTGATAATTATAAATTGTCTTCTCATATTATGGGGAATACTTTAAGTCCATCAGTTATGAAAGAATTGATAAAAGCCTTTTTATAAAGAATAGCTTAAATTGATAAAGGAATTTTAAAAAGACAATATCTTATTAACAATAAATTTT
>JAYEIM010000355.1:0-1573 GCA_034660095.1 Campylobacterota bacterium
AAAGCTCAAAAAGAGCTTTTATAGTAATAAAAATCTTAAGATAAAACTATAATAATAGTTCTAAGAAATATAAAAGAAAGGATATCTCTAGCTATCGAATAAGATTCTTTAATAAACTCTTCATAGCATAGTTGATATAATCTACAAGTTCCATAAAACAAGCCTTATATATTGATATTAAGGTAACAAAACTATACTAAAAGTACCTATTTATCGGCTTTAACACTCAACTTAAGTTTGTGAATTTAGTGGAATCTATGTGCGAAAGTTGAGTTTATAAGTTAAAATATGGTTTAATTTAAACATAAAGAGCATAGCATGATAAGTAGAATATCAACAGATGATACTAACCAAAATATAGCTGTAACTATCTATACTCAAACCATAAGTAAACAACTCAAACTAGACTTAGGCAAAAAATGGTTTGCTTTTTCTAGGTTTAACATTGGTTGTTTTGGGTTGTTGGAGAGGTTGAAGAATGTCTAAATGTTCTGTATGTGAAGAGAAAAGTACTTACAATGGTACAGATAAATGTATTTTACATTGTGAAAAAGATGATTTAGAATATCCAGAATTTGATAAAGCGATTGTAAAATATATTGAAAATAACAATAATAAAAATAAATTAAAATTAAGAAATATTGTTTTTCCAAGTAACCATAATTATAATCATATATTTAGCTTATATACAGAAATTCATTTTCAATCTTGCGTTTTTAATAGTTTAGATTTTGAGAATAAAATAGATTTTAAAAAAATTAAAGCTATTCAATATTATGATTGTACTTTTAATGAAAACTGGAAACATTTCAATATTAATTCAATAACATATTCCCATTGTACTTTTAATAAACAGATATATTTACATTTTAGCTACAATAGTGAGAATACAAATCTTTATTTATTGCATTTTTCAGATTGCATATTTAAAGAAAAATTTGATTTAGATTTTTCATCTGCAAATATGGTAAGATGTTTGATTGATAATATTAATATACAAAATACAATTTTTATGCAAGATGTAAAAATTAGTTATTGTGATATAGATTTTTTTATATTTGCAAATAATACGACAGAGAAAATTACTGAGTTTGAGAACGATACAATTTCCACCTTACATAGTATCTATAACAAATTTAAATATTTAGTATCATGGAATAATACTATATTTAATGAGATAGAGTTTAAAGGTGATATTTATGAAGAGCTAGTTTTGTTTAAAAACACAACATTTAAATGGAAATTAAAGTTAGATGATACGATATTTAAAGCTGAAGCCAACTTCTTCAATCTTAAAAATGAAGCTGGCAAAAAACTAGAAGTAAAAAATATAGCAAACCGTGAAACAGCAAGAATTATAAAACACTCTTTTGAAAAGCAAGATAATATTATTGAAGCTAATAAATTTTATGCTTTGGAAATGAAGAAGCAAGAAAAAGAGTTATCTTGGACTAAAAATTTTGCAGATAAATTAATATTCACATTTCATCAAATATCTTCAAATCATTCACAAAATTGGTTATTACCAATTTTATGGATATTTTCAGTTAGCTTTTTTTATATTGGATATATA
>JAYEIM010000356.1:0-1572 GCA_034660095.1 Campylobacterota bacterium
TAATACTGATGGAGTTAAAAATATGTAAAAATGATTTTATAGCCTAGTTAGGTGCTTCTGGATTCAAAAAAAGATAAACTTTTTATGAATTTGGAGGTATGGTAAAAGTTATGGAATTATTTGGGATATAGTATCTCATAGCAGTTTCGTAGTTTTTTACAACACCATTACCAAAATAATACATTTCCCCTAAATTATATGCACCCCAATCAAACCCATTTTCTGCCGACTTTTGATACCATTGCATAGCTTTATTATAATCTTGTATTACACCTTCCCCACTGTAGTACATATTTGCTAATCTATTTTGAGCATTTCCATTATTTTGATTGGCTGCTTTTTGATACCATTGAAAAGCTTTTTGGTGATTTTTCTCTACATATTCTCCATAGTAATACATTTTTGCTAAATTAAACTGACCCCAATTAAATCCTTGTTCAGCTGATTTTTTATACCATTGAAAAGCTTTTTTATAATTTTTTTCTACATATTCTCCATCATGATACATAATACCAATTTTATTTTGAGCTTCTTTAAGTTCATAATTTGTTGCTTTTAGTATATATTCATAAGCAATCCTATAATCTTGTTTGACACCTTTACCGGAATAATACATCTTACCAAGATTATACAAAGCCCAATCATAATATAGGTCAGCTGATTTTTTATACCAATATACTGCTTGTGAATAATCTTGTGTTACACCATATCCACTATAATACATATTTGCTAGTCGATTTTGTGCATCATAATTTCCAAGATTTGCAGATTTTTGAAATAATTCAAAAGCCTTTTTATAATCTTTTTTAACAACAGTACCATCATAATATAGATCAGCTAAATTATATAGACCCCAGTTATTATTTTGTTCAGCAGACTTTTCATACCACTCTTTTGCTTTATCAAAGTTCTGTTCAACACCTTGTCCATCACTGTACATAACACCTATTTGGTTTTGTATCTCAGCATTACCTTTTTTTGCTAATTTCAGTAATAGTTGAAAAGTCTTTTCTTTATCTTGCTCAATGTTTTTTGAATATAGTGCACGTGTTTTATCACCATCAAACTTTAAATTAACTTCATATTGTTCTCCATCGCTTGTCATTTCTGTTGTGTACCAGACACTTGATGAGAGTATATATTTATTGCTACCAAGGTTAATTACATTATCGGAGCCTAACATTAAATTAAAATATTTATATTGTCCCAATAGAGTGTTTTTATTTATATCAAAAGAAGCTATAATATTAGAAGTTGCTTTACATTCTTGATAACCAGTCTTTTCATTTATTTTCTTTGTAAATATTGTATCTATCTCAATTTCATCGATATGATATTTTATATTACTAAAATATCTCGGAAATAACTTATCTTCAATAATTTTTTTACTTAGCTTAATTGCTTGTTCAGAATCACATTTAATTGTTTTAGAACTAAAAATATTATCTCCTGGATTCACATTACAAGCGAATAACCCACAAGTAGATTGCATAGGTATTTAGCAAGGAAAGTTAGATACACTTAAGCAATCACAACAAAGCTTAAAGGGTAAAGAATGGAATACAACCAACT
>JAYEIM010000357.1:0-7983 GCA_034660095.1 Campylobacterota bacterium
TTGGACGCGAATTATAATGGGTTTTTTATTCTTTGTCAAGGGTTTGGGCTTAATGGGGGCTTAAATTTTGGGATTCTTTTGTGGGATGAATATATTATATTACTATACTTGAGTAAAATACAGTAATTTTTGATATAATTGCATCCATATATATAAGAGGAATTTTTATGAACTTAGAACAGACAGATAAACAATACGTATTAAATACTTATGCTAGAAACTATGTAAACTTTACAAAAGGTACCAATGCAACACTATTTGATGATAATAACAATAAATATATAGATTTTACAAGTGGAATTGGCGTAGTGTCAGTTGGACACGGTAATAAAGAAGTTGCTGATGTAATCTATGAACAGGTTAGTAATATAACACATGTTTCCAACTTATATGCTATTGAACCTCAAGCTAAACTGGCTAAAAAACTAGTAGAACTTAGTGGATATGATATGGCTTGTTTTTTTGGAAATAGTGGAGCAGAAGCAAATGAGGGTGCTATCAAAATTGCTAGAAAATATGGTGAAACAAAGTTTAATAGTAAAAAATATAAAATTGTAACACTTGGTCATTCATTTCATGGTAGAACTATTACTACAGTTAAAGCTAGCGGTCAAAAGAAAATGCATAGTGATAATTTTTCACCATATCCTGATGGTTTTTCATACAAGCATAAACTTGATGATATATATGAAATGATAGATGACGAAACAGTTGCAGTTATGATTGAACTTATCCAAGGGGAAGGTGGTGTTCAGCCATTTCCAAAAAAAGATATTCAGAAATTAGCAAAGTTTTTAAAAGAGAAAGAGCTTCTACTTATAGTTGATGAAGTTCAAACTGGTGGATTTAGAACTGGTGAATTTTTAGCTTCTAACTTATATGATATCGAGCCAGATATTATAACACTTGCAAAAGGGATTGGTGGTGGTGTTCCCATTGGTGTTGTTATGACCAAACATAAAGATATATTTTCTCCAGGAGATCATGGTTCTACTTTTGGTGGAAATTATTTAGTAACTAGTGCTGCAAATAAAGTATGTGAGATTTTAGAAAAACACAAAGATAGTGGTATTTTAGATGAAACTATTATATATTTTGAAACAAAGTTAAAAGAGTTATATCAGAATAATAAGCATCTATTTTATAGAGAAGTTGGTCTTGGGTTAATGCGTGGTTTAAGAGTTAATGATGAAGAAACATTATCAAAAATAGTAAATAATGCATTTGATGAAGGATTATTGTTATTAAAAGCAGGAAAAATTACTTTAAGATTTTTGCCACCACTTACAATAACTAAAGATGAAATTAATGAGGGATTTAAAAGGTTAGAAAATGTACTTAAAACCATATAGTTTATTTTTAATTGCATCTCTATCTACTTTAGTAGCTAGTGAAGATGTTTTATCTCAAAATAAAAAAGATAATTTAAATTTCTCATATGAAAAAGCAATAGAAGATAGCAATAAACTTAAAAAAGATTGGATAAATCCTATAACATATAAATTTATCTACAATGACGGTGAAAATTATGATACTCAAAGATCTTTTATAAGTATATCTCAGCCTATATTCAAATCTGGTGGAATATATTATGCAATAAAATATGCTAATAGTATGGAAAAGTATTCAAGCACTTCTATTGATGTACAAAGAAAAGAGCTAATAAAACAAACTATTAATTTATTGTTCCAAATCAAAAAAATAAATATATCAATTCAAAAGCAAGAACTTTTAATCAAAAATGCAAAATTAGATATAGAAAGAAAAAAAGAACAGGTTTTAAATGGTATATTAGATACTTCATTTTTAGACAATTCTATTATTGAAGCAAATATGAAAGAAAATGGACTTATAGATTTAGAATATCAAAAAATAACTCTTTTAAATAATTTGGCAAATTTATCTGATAAAAAATATAGAGAGCTTCAACTACCAATATTATCCATTGTCAATAATGAAGAGTTTATAAATAAAAATATTTATATCAAAAAAGCAAAAGAAGATATAGATACATCCTATTGGATGAAAAATATGATAACATCAAACTATCTTCCAACAGTTAACTTTACAGCAGATTATACAAAATATCATGAAAATGATGGCAATTCACAGTTTCAAGATGCAACTAATATTGGATTCAATATAACTATACCACTAGATATAAAATATTCATACAATATTGAAAGTTATAAAATCGCATATTTACAAAAAAGAACAACTTTAAAAGATAAAAAACAAGAAGAGTTATCTATTTTTAAAAATACAATGGCAAAAATAACCAGCTTAGATAAAAAAATTGTAATTGCTAAAAAAGATGTTGAGCTTTATGACTCTTTGTTAACACAAATGATAGAGCAACTTACCGTTGGTATGAAAACTCAATCTGATGTAGATACAATGATTAATTCTAAAAATATAAAAACTTTAGATATTAAAAGTTTAAATATTGACAAACAAATTGAATTATTAGAGATATACTCTAGAGTAGAGAATGATTAATAACAAAATAAAATTTAGTTCGTATTTTAATGATTGGCTGTATGGAGATGATGGCTACTATTCAAACTACAAAACTATTGGTAAGCAAGGTGACTTTTATACAGCGGTAAGTTCTAGTAAATTTTTTGGTGGAAGTATTGGGAAAAAAGTTGTAAACACTATTGATGAAGGATTTTTACCTACTAATACAACAATTGTAGAGATTGGTGCTCACCATGGCTACCTTTTATCTGATATGGTACAATTTATATTTACGCTAAAACCAGAACTTATAAAAACATTAAAATTTGCAATAGTTGAGAGATATGAACATTTAAGAATAAAACAAAAAGAGTATTTTTATGAGTGTTTTGGAGACGAGGTTGAACTTATTCATTATAATGATATAAGTGAATTAAAACTTGAAAGTGCATTTATAGTTGCAAATGAAATATTTGATGCATTTGCCTGTGATTTAGTTTACACTAACGATAAAGGTCAACTTCAATATGCGATAGTAGAAAATGATAAAATAAAATTTATTGATAATGATGAGAGTAAGATAAAAGATTATTGTGATATATATAAAATTACAAAAGGTGAGATTTCTATTGGATATGAAGAGTTTGCACAAAATATGTGTAGTAATATCAATAAATTTGAATTTATAACTTTTGACTATGGAGAAAAATATCCAAGAAATGACTTTTCCTGTAGAGTATATGAAAAACATAATGTTTATCCAATTTTTGATGAAAAGATAGATTTAAAAGATTTATATGGAAAGTCAGATATAACATATGATGTTAATTTTTCACATGTTATAGATAGCTTTAAGCAAGCTGGTGCAAAAAATATAGCTTTCGAAACTCAACTAAAAGCACTTGTAGATTTTGGTATTATAGAGTTACTAGAGATTTTACATAAAAATGTGGATGAAAAAACATATTTAAGTGAAGCAAATAAAGTAAAAACATTGCTAAATCCTACTGGGATGGGTGATAGATTTAAGATGGCAAGCTTTAGACACGACGCAAGTCTTGATTTATAAAATAAAATTCGGGAAATGATAGATGATAAATATAATAGTTAATGGTGAAGATAAAAGTATTGAACAAAACAGTTCACTTCAAACAATAATTCAAAATCTTCAAATAGAAGATAAAGTGATGGCAGCAGCTGTTAATATGGATATTGTAAAAAAAGAAGATTGGTCAAGTTTTATACCAAAAGAGAATGATAAATTAGAATTACTACAATTTGTAGGTGGAGGTTGATATATGGTACATGATATAGGTTCAGTTTGTACATACTGTGGGGTTGGTTGTGATATAACTGCACAAGTTGAAGATAATAAAATATTAAAAATATATGCTCAAAGTGATGGGTATGTTTCCCAAGGTAAGCTTTGTATTAAAGGTAAACTTGGATTCGATTTTGTTGATTCACCTGATAGAATTAGGAATACAAGAATTAAAAAATCTTTTATTGAAAAGAACTTTGATTTAATGTCAAGAGAGTTAAAAGCAAGAAGCAATACTTTAGTTTCACTTGATGAGGATTGGTTTGAAGCGACACATGAGTTTGGGACATCTTTAGCTGCATGGAAATTATCAGAGATAAAAAATGAATATGGTCGTCATAGTTTTTGTGCAACTGGTGGAGCTAGAACATCATGTGAAAGTGGATTTTTACTTCAGAAATTTACAAGAGAAACTATGGATTCTCCAAATATAGATAACTGTGCTAGAGTTTGTCATGCACCAAGTCTTAATGGTATGGCAGCAACTATTGGGGAAGGAGCTGCGACTAACCCTTATGATGATATTTATAAAACAGAATTTATGCTTGTTATTGGTTCAAATACAACTGAAGCGCATCCTATTGTTGCAAATAGAATGATAGAGGCATCAAGAAATAAAACAGCAGAGCTAGTTGTATGTGATGTAAGAAATATTCAGCTTGGAAAATTTGCTACAAAACAAGTTGTATTACCTTATGAAGCAAACTTATTATTTTTAAACTCTATTGCATATGTAATATTAAAAGAGTTTCTTTACAATCCTGAATTTATAGATTCTAGATGTAAAGAATTTGAAGAATATCGTGATTCTATTTTAAATGATCCATACGCAAATCCAGGCTATTTTAATAATATTGAAGGGTATGAAGATTTAGCAGAACAGATTCCATACATTGCAAGAGCATATGCAACAAAAAAATCAATGATTTTTTGGGGATTAGGGATAAGTGAAAATTTAGATGGTAGTTATGCTGTTATGGCTATGGTAAATTTAGCACTAATGACTGGTAATATTGGTAAAGAGGGTGCAGGACTTATGCCGTTAAGAGGGCAAAACAATGTTCAAGGAACTTGTGATATGGGTTGTTTACCATACTATGGAGCAGATTATAAAAAACCAAAAGAGGAGGGGCTTAAAAATCCTGACATGATGGATGCTATGATTGATGGGAAAATGAAAGCGATGATGGTTATGGGGGAAGATACAGCACATATTCACCCAAATCTAAATAAAGTAAATAAAGCACTTGATAATCTTGAAATACTTATTACACAAGAACTTTTTATGACTGAAATTGCCAAGAAATCTGATATTGTTTTTGGAGTAAAATCTGCGTATGAAAAAACTGGTGTTTATGTAAATGCGATGAGAAGACTACACTTATCTCAACCTTTAGTTGAAAATAATTTGCCAGATGATTGGGAAGTTCTAAGAGATATTGAAAATAAAATAAAAGGTGAGTTTTTATTTAACGATAGTGAAGATGTATGGAATCAAGTAAGAGTAGAAGCTCCTTATAGATATGGCGGGGCTAATTATACAAAGCTTAAAAAACATAGAAGTAAAGGGATGCAATGGCCAGTTGCAAAAAATGATACACCGATACTTCACCTAGAGTCATTTAGAACACCTGATGGATTTGGTTACTTTAAATATAATCAATATCAACTTCGTGGTCAAATTGAAAAACTAGTTAGAGATATTAACTTTAATACATTTTATCTTACAACAGGTAGAATTCTAATTCATTATAATAACTCTGCTCAAACCATACATACTCCAAGGTTAAAAGAGAAACATAATGAAGATGTAATATTAGCTTCAATTTATGACCAACATCTATTTACAACACCTAGTGTAATACTAAAAACAAAGTATGGGGAAACAACACCATTAAAAGTAAAATTTGTAAAAACTATAAAAACTAAAACACTATTTTGTTCATTTCATCACGCTAAATCACATATAAATTATATTTTTGGTGATGAAAGTGATATAAATACTAAAACAGCTTTATTTAAATCTCTTGAGGTTGAAGTAGTTGAAGTTAATTAAACATTAACTTCTTATATTATATAATATATTAAATATAAAGGAAACAATATGACAAAAACAATTTTTAAAGCTGTATCAGTTGCTGTACTAGCAACAGTAATTACTGGATGTATGGGAAGTAAAGCTCCTGAAAAACCTGCTGAACCAGACTTCAGATGTAAACAAGATGGACAATTAGCACCAAAATGGACATGTAATCCATACCTAGAAGGTTCAATTGTAGCACTTGGTATTGCTCAAAAAAATGCAGGAAATGATCAAGGTATGCAAAGATCAGAAGCTGTAGCAGAAGCTAGAGATGCATTAGCAAATCAATTAAGTGTAAAAGTAAGTACAATGTTTAAATCTTATAAAGCAACAACAGGATCTGGAACAGATGCAACTTTTGACAAATCAAACTCTAAAGTATCTAAGCAACTTGCTAGTCAAACACTACAAGGAAGTAGAGCTGTTGAGATGTGGAAAAGTAATGCAGGAACAATGTATGTTTTAGTTGGATTAAGTAATGAACCTGTTAAAAAACAGATGGAAAAATCAATTAAAACATCATTTAAAAATGATAAAGCTATGTATCAAAAATTCTTAGCTGCAAAAGCAGATGGAGAACTTGATGCTGAGTTAGAAAAAGCTGCTGAGTAATATTTTATTAAAGCAACTCATTAAAAAGCAGGGTACTATACCCTGCTTTTTTAATTTAAAAGGATAAACATTATGTTTATAAAAAGTTTAATAATTGTTAGTGTTATGTTATTTACTGGTTGTATAAAACAACAAAATAGCACACCAGTAACAAAACAAAATGTAGAACCAAAGTGGATATCAGACCCTTATGTAGATAATGATAAAATTGCTGCCGTTGGGTGTGCAAGAACCCATTTTAAGGGGATAGAAGCTCAAAAGAATTTAGCAATATCAAGAGCAATAGATAGAATTGCTACACAAAATCAAGTAACAGTAAATAATTCAACACTAAGAGAAAAATCTTCATCAAATGGGAGAAAAGGAAGTTCAAGCTCACAATCTACATCACTGCAATCAGTTGATAATGTAAAAGTAAGTACAAAAACTAAAGCAATTTATACAAAACCAGACGGGGAGATATGTGCATGGGTAGTTCAAAGATAAAAATATTACTTGCGGTTACTTTATTTATAATCGGGTTAAATTTAAATGCTCAAACTTATGAAGAGTTTATAAAGGAACAAAATAGTGGTTTTTCAACCTACAAAAAAACTATAGAAGATGAATTTAAAGCTTATAAAAAAGCACATGATGAAGCTTTTAAAGAATTTTCAAAAGAGTTAGGTAAGAAATGGCCAAAAGAAAATGGAAAAACTGTAGTTACATCACAGCATAAATTTGTAGAATATAGCAAAAATTTAAATGAGAAAAAGTCGGTAGATTACGATAAAAAAGTTGTTAATCTTGAGGTTATTGCAAAATCTGAAAAAGAGGCTAAGAAAAAAATAGCTAACATGTTTGATGATCTTTTAAAGGAAGATGTAAAGACTGCATTTAAAAATGATATTTTAGAAAAGAAAATAGCTAAAAAAACAAAAAAAAAAAGAAAAGCACCAAAATCAAATCAAAAACTAATAGCAGATATGATAAATGCACAACAAAAGTCAAATCTTAAAGCAAAACTAAAAAAACAAAAATTAATTAAAGTAAAACATAACGGTAAATTTATTTACAAAGCAAATGTAAAACTTCCATCTAATTCAACAATAAAAAAAGCAAAACAATATAAGTCTAAAGTTATTAAAGAGGCAAAACGACAAAAAATCCTACCTGAGTTAGTCTATGCTATTATGCACAGCGAAAGTTCTTTTAATCCTATGGCTAGAAGTCATATACCTGCATTTGGTTTAATGCAAATTGTTCCAAGATCAGCAGGAATAGATGCATATCAATATCTTTATAAGAAAAAGAAAAAAGTAAGTTCAAGTTATCTATATAATTCTAATCAAAATATCACTATGGGAAGTGCTTATTTACATATACTTTATTTTAGATACTTAAAAAAGATAAAAAATCCTCAAAGTAGGCTTTATTGTGCTATTGCTGCATATAATACAGGGGCAGGTAATGTTGCTAAGGCCTTCATTGGAAATACAAATATAAATAAAGCATCAAGAACAATAAA
>JAYEIM010000358.1:0-1563 GCA_034660095.1 Campylobacterota bacterium
GTTAGAAGAGAAAATATCAGAAAAATCAGCGAACTTAGTGAGAAATCAAGAGAGCGAACTAGAGCAGTTAGAATCAGAGTACAAGAAGATACTAGAGCAACAAGAAGCAATTTATCTACAAAAAGTGGCGGACTTGGAGACAAAATTCGAGACAGAATTATCAACGTTGGAGACAGATTTAGAGAAGCTTTTATAAGAGTAAAAGATATATTCACTAAAAAAACTGAACCAATTGCTGTCAAAATTGAAACTACTAAAAAAGTTGCAGCAACAATCAGCGAACGAGCATTAGACAGAGCTAAAGAGCTTCAAGAAATAGAAAAAAATACAATAACTTTAGAAAAATATATTGAAAAAAGAGATGAGCATTTAGAAAAAGTAGGATACATAATAGATAGAAGTGAACACTTGGATTCGATATGCGAAAATTATAAATCTGGTGAAAGATACGAAAACGAAGTCATGAAAATACACATAAAAAGTTTTGAATCTGAAGCAGAATATCATAATATAATAAAGAAACGACAAACAGAAGATCAATCTCAAGAGCAAACGCTCAGTAGGTAAATCAAATCAAAAGGAGGATAATTATATAAAAGAAAGATTTAAAAATCCGAAAAGCGAAAATAAATTAACAACAAAAAAGGATAAAAAATGAAAATTACAGAAGAGTGGCTAAAAGATAAAAATATTCTGTGTTCAGAATGTTTAGGAAAAGAGTTTATAATACTTGAAAATAATAAATTAAAGTGTAAAAATTGCGGATTAGAAAGTGATGTTTTGGATGCAAGTTTATCTGATATGATGAATATCAATAAATTTATGGAAAGGATGAAAAATGAAACGCAAATATGAAATATTAGACATAGTAGAAGATACAGCAGCAAGAGATGATGCAATTATATTAAATGTATTTGAAGATGAAGTGTTGTTAGGTTATATAGACAGTAGAGAAACACAAAGTTTAAGAGTTAGCAAGATAATATACAAAAGAAAACCAAATTTACTTGAGATAGAACTCTTTACAAAATACAGAACTCATTTAAATAAGAGGGAGTTAGAAAAATTTGTAGAACACCAAAAAATAGATACTCTAATAGAAAATATCAAATTTTATCATCAATAGTCCATAGTGTGTTTTTACACACTATGGTTTAGAAGTTCCAGTTATTCTGTTTTCCTATTTCCAAATATCGCATAAAACTTTCAAAATAATCTTTGTAATTTTTATTTTTTTCTATACAATAATCAATAAATTCACTTTCTTTTTTGTAGTAATAATCTTTTGTGGCTTCATCTTCTACTTTATTTATAGCGAAATACATTTCTATATCTATCTCTCTTTTAATCTCTTCATAAATTTTTACTTCTTCTTCTAAAGATAGTTCTTTTTTGACTTCTTTAGTAACTCTCTCAAGGTCTTTTTGTTTTTCAGATGTGTTAGTTGTTGGGCTTTTTAGTTGTATATTAAGCAACTCACAAATTTTTTCTTCTTCAAGTTTAATAGTGTTTGTCTTAGTTGAATCTGTATGTTTTACAACTACTGTAAGTTCATTAATATCA
>JAYEIM010000359.1:0-1562 GCA_034660095.1 Campylobacterota bacterium
ATTTGTAGTAGCTTTAAAAAACTATGAAAAAGAACTAAATATCATAACTTCTAAAAATGACTTGTTTAATACAAATGCAAAACTACAAAAAGAGCATTTGATACAAGTACAAAATCAAGCTTTAGTAAAAAAAATACAAGAAGAGTACAAAAAAGATAAATTTACTACAGAACTCTTTTTATATAAGATATATTTTACAGAGGTTTTTGAAAATGGTGGTTTTGATGTAGTTATTGGAAATCCTCCGTATGTAAGACAAGAGAAAATCAAAGAGTTAAAATCAAAAAAAGAGATACAAAATTTCCAGTCATATTGTGGTACTGCTGATTTGTATATTTATTTTTTTGAAAAAGGGTATAAACTTCTCAAAGTTGATGGAATATTAAGTTATATCACTTCAAACAAATACACAAGAGCAAAATATGGTAAAGATTTTAGAAAGTTTGTTTTAGAAAATACAGCTATAAAAGAGTATGTAGATTTTAATGGTGTAAAAGTATTTGAAAGTGCTACAGTAGATACAAGTATATTAACATATCAAAGAGCTAAGATAAAAGATAATAATTTTACATATTGTGATGTAGATGAGAAATATAAAAAAGGTATAGAGCTAAATAAATTCATAGATAAAAAAGGTTTTGATTATTCTCAAAGTTATTTAAGTGTAGATAGTTTTAGTTTTTCTAATCAGCAAGTACTTAGAATAAAAAAACGAATGGAAAAAGTTGGAATTATTATAAAAAATCTGAACTATATAAATACTTATAGAGGAATACAAAGTGGTAATAATGATGTATTTGTAATAGATGAACAATTAAAAAATGAATTAATAAATAAAGATTTAAAATCAGAGGAACTAATAAAGCCAATTGTACAAGGAAAACATACTGATAGATATGACTTTACTTTTAAAAAAAAATATTTACTATATATTAATGATGAAACAGAGATTGAACAATATCAAGCAGTATATGATTATTTATTAAGTCATAAAAATATATTAAGTGAAAAAATTGAAGTTAAACAAAACAAGATGCTATGGTATAGTCTATATAGACCAGCAAAAAGACATATTTCTGAATTTAATAAAGAAAAAATATCTTGGGGAGATAATCCACAATATGCAAGTTTTTGTTTATTACCTAATGATTATTATGTTTTAGCACCTGCATATATTTTAACTGGAGAAAAAATTAAATATTTACTTGCTATTATGAATAGTAAGATTTCATTTTATTATTTATCACTAATTGCACCAAGTTTACAAGGTCATGCTATTAGTTTAAAATTACAATTTTTAGAACAACTACCCATTCCTCAAATTCCAAAAGAACAACAAAAACCATTTGAAATATTAGTTGATTATATTTTATTCGCAAAAGAGCAAGATATGAGCCATGTTGCTTCACTTTTTGAATCTATAATTGATGGTATGGTTTATGATTTGTATTTTGAAGAGGATATGAAAAAAGCTAATTGTTTTATAACTTCAAGAGTTGAAGAGATAGTAAAACCTTGGAGCAAGTATGATAATTATGAGTTTAAAAAAGAGTTAGTAAGTG
>JAYEIM010000360.1:0-1554 GCA_034660095.1 Campylobacterota bacterium
TCTCCTGTTATTGTTTTTATATCTGTTAAGTTTGGTATATTGATATTTTGTTTGAATATATTTTTGAATGCCAATTTTAAATCAGCTATATTTTTATATTCTGTATCTAGTAACTCTGTATCATTAGTATGATTGTAAATCCATACTGATATAGTATTATTTGGATACACTCTTAAATTTATCTCTATATCATCTATTTGTGTATAGTAATAATCATCTGTATAATCCCAAGTAGTATCTCTGTTTTCAATTTTAGTCTTGAAGTACAGTTCTAGTACCTCTATAAACTTATCATTTATTTTATAGTATGCTAAATCAAATTGATTTAGCATATCTGTATTTATAATCTCTAAGTAATTTGGATTATCATATTCTTCAATATTCATATCTCCTTCATCATTATAAACCTCCTCTTCTATATATCTTTCTTCATCTAATTCAATGTAAAACTCTTCAAGTATTTTAAATACCTGTAGCGATATTTCATCTTTTAGTTTTGATTTATTTAGTAGTGTTACTAATGTTTTATGTAAATTTAAAACTGCTCTTGTTTCATCTTCTTCTATTCCACTGTATCTATTGAAGTAATATTGGATGTGTCCTCCGTTTGTTACTTGTTGGTTGTATTTTCCTATTAGTACAGCGAACTGTGCTAATTCTCCATATTCATTTTTAAACCAATTTGTTATCTCATCATAATTCATATTGACATCTTTTTGTTGCCAATACTTGTACATAATATTCATAATTGATTGATGATAACCATCTGTGGTTATCGACTCTTTATTTTTATTAATTATATTAAGTAACTTTTTAGTTGCCTCCATTTTGTAACTCCTTTATATCTTTGAATTTTGTTGGTGTAAAGTTTTCATCTCTTACGATTTTTAAACTCTCATCATTTATCTCTTGAAACTCTTTTAGGGAAAAATATCCCCATTCATTTTCATGCCCTTTGACATAGCCAAAGGCTAGTTGTTCCTCTTGTTTATATTCTACTAAGTACCATTCCCAATTTGTGTAAATTGATAGGTACCTAACTTGTAATATTTTTTCTGCTGTTTTTATATGCTCTGTTGCATATAATTCTGGTAATTCTTTTTCTATTTTTTTTGGTAATAATTCCATTTTGTTTCTCCTGTTTTTTCTATTTTTTCTCTGCTCTTGTTTCTGTTTTTTTGTTCTTGTTTTATTTGTTTTATTTTCTCTCCTTGTATTGTTAATTTTGTATTTCAACAATCATATATCTATATGTTTAAAAGGTATTTACAATTGTTAATATAGATATAAAAGAGATTTTTCCATTAGATATAAAGAGATTTATTGTATGAACAAATATATATGGGACAGCCTACCAATCGCTTTATTTATCATATAAATAAAGTAAGTGATGCAATTGAAACCTGGGTTTGAAATAGATGGTACCTAAGAGGCTAAAACTTTTGCATAACAACATATACTTTAAACTCTATATGTTGGTTAAAGAGAGATATTTGCAAGTACTCTCTTTGATTACAATTTAAATCACTTTAATGCCGTTCGTACGGCTTTTTT
>JAYEIM010000361.1:0-1553 GCA_034660095.1 Campylobacterota bacterium
ATTCTTCATTTTGTGAAACCAATGAATTAACTAAAAAACAATCATCATTTTTAGTTTTGTTTTTTCCATATTTAGTTTTAGCATAAAATTTAATCATTATCTACCTTTCAAATGCCTCTTTTAAAACTGCTTGCATAAGTGTTTGTGTATTTTGTTTTGAACTATTTATTTGCTCTTCAAGTTCATCACAAATAGCAAAAAGTTTTTCTATTTGATTAATAACTTCTTTTTGTTCTTCAATTGGTGGTAATGATACTTTAATCTTATTTAGATTTGTTTGGCTAAGTTTAGGTTGGAAACCTCCTGTAATATAAGGTTTTAAATCAATTGCATTTATATAATACTTAATATAATTTAGAAGTGTATCATTATTGAATTCCAAAACATGTGCATGATTATTTACCCAAAACTTACCAGATGCTATAAATGCGATAGGTGTACTTCTTGCTACTAGGTTTGCACCATCTTCACCAATTAGCAGAAAATCTCCATTATGTGTAAAGCCATCAATTTTGTCAATTACTCCCGATGCTCCATAGTAATCATAAATCTTATCTTTTCTTTCTCTTTCAGCTTGTGATACAGGTATCCTATCTCCATCTCTATTAATAGAAACTTTATCTAAATGAGTCCATTTCCAATTGCTAGGTATTTCAAAAGGTATTTCATCTTCACTAATTTCTGCCAACGGTTTTGACTTTTTAATTTTATTTTCTTTTATCAAGTGTTCTTTTTCTGCTTTTATTTTTTCAAGTAAAACTGATGCAGGTTCTATATCTTGATTTTGTTCTCTCCATTTAGAAGTTAGTTTTCCCTCAATTGCTTCTTGAAGTATTGATTGTTTTAATTTAGTTAGCATATTTTGTTGATATTCAACTTCTCCATCAAGTGTAGTCATATCGTCGTCAAGTTTCTCAAAGTTAGACACAATAACATTTTGAGTGTCAATGTCTGGTAGATTTATTTCTAATGGTAATATGTGTTTAGGTTTAATCTCTGTTTTTATTCCACCTTTAACTTGTTCACTAATAAGTTTTATAAACTCAGGACTTTTTAGAAACCTTTTAAAGTAATTAACATTGATTTTATTCTCATCAAAAGTATATGATGAATAATGTATTGTTGCTACAACATCTTTTTCACCAGTATATATACACATAGCACCTTTTGCTATATTGATACCAGATATTACTAAATCTCCATTTTTAACTAAAATCATATTAGTTTTTGAAGCTTTATCCCCAATATAAAAATTACCTTTAAAGTCTATTTTTTCAACTCTTTGTAATCCTTGTATATCTTCATCTTGTGGCTTGTATTTCCCTTTCCTCTCAAATAAAAACTCACTAATTGCAGTTTTAGTCCAACTCATTAAATTAACTCGCTTTTTAGTTTATTCAAAAGTTCATCACTTTTTGTAAATGACTTATGAAGCATTTCAAGTAATTCACTTGAAGTATGTATTTCTGCCTCTTCTTCTTTATATGGATTTTTTACATCAAGATTATATCCGTTGTTTTTAATAGTACCTATATCTACTTTCCAAGCAATTT
>JAYEIM010000362.1:0-1551 GCA_034660095.1 Campylobacterota bacterium
CTCAAATCCCCATTTGATATAATTTGAAAATGTTATTGAAGTTGAAAATGATGCTTTAAGCTACTCTCAAATCCCCATTTGATATAATGAAAGATACACATACGAAGAAACCGAATTAGCTTTAAGCTACTCTCAAATCCCCATTTGATATAATAAGAAAAAGAGTGATACAACATAATATGAGCTTTAAGCTACTCTCAAATCCCCATTTGATATAATAGACACTCTAAACCCCTTGATTTAAAGGGATTTAGAGTACTTTTACCTCTAAAAAACCATCTGAGTTTGACCCTGTTCAGCTACTTTTTTCTCTGGTTTTTCACGATAATTTTCAATTATTTTCATATTTGAATACTGTGCTTCTGTAATTTTTATAATTCTTATTGATCCATTTAACGGTGCAGACATCTCTACTTTTTTCTCATATTTTTGTGTTATAACCAAACTCCTACAAAATCTTATGTAAATGGAATATTGAAACATTACAAAACCCAATCGAAATAACTCTTTTCTGAATTTTCTATATTTTTCTAAATCTTCTTTTGTTTCAGTTGGCATGTCGAACATAACGAATAATACCATTTTTCTATACTCACTTATTGATTTTGGTGTTTTTACCATTATTTATTTGATTAAATGAAACAATTCTATATCTTCTCTGATTCCTAAACAAAAAGATTGATATGATGATACAATATTCTTAATGGCTTCACTTACTAGCGTTTGCTGTTTTTGAGTATTTATAACTTTTGCATATAATAATCCTACTATCTCTTGCTTGTTTTTTGAAGATATGGAGTTATCTTTACTGATATTACCTAAGACATACCTATCTATTATAGGTCTAAATGGTTCGATTAGGTCATCTGCTAAGTTAAAAGCGTTTAATTCATTACTGTGCCATATACCAAATGATGGATTTAAACCATAAGCTATAATATATCTACAAATTGAACTTCTTATAATACTATAGCCATAATTTAAAGCTATATTCCTATTATCTTTTATATTTTTTCTACAAAAATCTTTTCCAAATAGTTCTTTAAAATAATAAGAAGCACCTACAGCTTCAATATTATTTTTATCCCCTGAATTGATTTTCTTTAAAAGTGAATATAAATATTCATCATCTTTTATAGTATTTAATATATTGGCTTGATTCAAAATTTTACTATATATTATAGTTTTCCAAAGACGATTTAATCTAGGTTTATTTATAGTTATTTGAGCTTTCTGTATTTTAGAGGTTCTGCTGTTTTTATAAAGTCCTATTGATATAGCAGATGGATTGTATTTGTCATCTACAAATACAACGGATATATTTGCTTTTGCCATGTTTGAAAGCAGTGCTGATGTTATGGTAGTTTGTTGATTTTCTACTATAACTATATCTATATCATCTAATGATACAGTAGTATCTGCAAAATCATTTTTAACACTCATGGAATTATTCTGATAACTCAAGTAAGACTTATTTTTGATAAATATTTGTTTTATAGACATTTTGAAGTACCGTTTTTAAGAATAAATCTTGTGAGGAACGGAAAAACC
>JAYEIM010000363.1:0-7801 GCA_034660095.1 Campylobacterota bacterium
CAAGAACTGTTGAAGCTCTTACTACATCTAAAAAAGAGAATTTAATTCTTAATGTTGATGGTACTATTGGTATTTTAATGGTTGATATGTGGAGAGCATTAGGTTACTCTGAAGATGAGATCAATGAGTTTATATCTTCTGGTACACTAAACGCATTCTTTATCGTTGGAAGAAGTATCGGTTTTATCGGTCATATCTTAGATGAGAAAAGACTTGCTATGCCTATGTATAGACACCCAATGGATGATATCTTATATGATGTTCCAATGGCTGAAGAGATTTAATCTCTCTTTGAAAAATAAAAAAGCCACTCATTAAATGAGTGGCTTTTTTAATATTATGAAAAAAAAAGATACTTTAAAAAAATCATTTTCACTACTAGAGTTAATATTTGTAATTGTTTTAATTGCAATTATTAGTTCTTCAATCATCTCTAAAAATGAAATATCAAAATTACAAATTGCTACAGATAAAATTGTTTTATATTTAAACTATGCTAGATATATTGCATTTATTGATAATAAATTTGATATAAATGATGCAGAGTGGGAGAGAAAAAGATGGACATTAAAATTCCAGAATTGTTCAGATACAAATGATGGTATGTATTATATAGTGTATAGTGATATGAGTGGTGGTACGGCAGCTTTTAAAAAAGATGAATGTATGAAAGATCCTCTAAGTCAAAAATACCTATACTCTGGTTATGATTGTGAGCCATCATCTAATGAAAGTAAAAATATATTATTAACAAAAGAATTTGGAGTCGAAAAAGTTGAGATTAGTTGTAATACAACATCAACTATAGGACAAATTAGTTTTGGTAATGATGGCAAAATATATTCACAATTAGGAACAAATATAAAAGAGATAAACGAACAATGTTTGATAACACTATATGATATAAATGATGATTATACAACAATAGCAATAGAACCAAAAACAGGATATATTCATAAGTTATAATTGGTTATAATCGCTAAAATTAGAAAATAAAGGTTTATATAATATGAAGTTTGAACAATACCCTTTTGAAAAATTAACGCAATTATTGCAAAATATAAAACCAAATGAGGATTGTGAGCCTAGTAGTTTAACCATAGGTGAACCACAGTTCTCAACACCACAATTTATACAAAATGAATTAAAAGATACTACATCATTATTAAATAAATACCCTAAAACAGTAGGTGAAGACTTTTTAAGAGAAGCTATGATAGGTTTTGTATCAAAAAGATTTAATGTAGAGCTTGAAAATAGTGAAATTATACCAACATTTGGTACTAGAGAGGTTTTGTTTAATTTTCCGCAGTCATTTTTATTTGATAAAGAGAATCCAACTATAGCCTTTCCTAATCCTTTTTATCAGATATATGAAGGTGCTGCAATTGCTAGTCGTGCTAAAATAATTCATATGGATATGACTAAAGAGAATAATTATATTGTAAGTTTAACTCAACAAGAGATGACTAAAGCAGATCTAGTTATATTAAATTATCCAAATAATCCAACAAGTGCAAATATTACTAAGAGTGAGCTATCTAAATGGGTCAAAAATGCCTTAAAGTATGATTTTGTACTTATAAATGATGAGTGTTATAGTGAATTATATTTTGATGAGTCTAAAAAACCAGTGTCGCTTTTAGAAGCTTGTATAGATGCTAACAATAAAGAGTTTAAAAATTGTTTAGTATTAAATTCTATATCAAAAAGAAGCTCTGCACCAGGGCTTAGAAGTGGTTTTATCGCTGGAGATAAAAATATATTAAAGCAGTACTTGAAATATAGAACATATGTTGGTTGTGCTTCACCTTTACCTTTACAAAAAACAGCAGCAATTGCATGGAGTGATGAGGTACATGTAGAAGAGTTTAGAAAAATATATAAAGAAAACTTTCAAATTGCAAAAGAGATTTTAAATATTAAAATTCCAGATGCAACATTTTATATTTGGCTAGAGGTGGAAGATGAACTAGAATTTACAAAAAAACTATATGAAGAGCAAAATATAAAAGTATTGCCAGGTAGTTTTTTAGGTAGAGATGGAATTGGGAAAAATTATGTTCGAATAGCACTTGTAGAAACTGCTCTTAAAACTAGAGAAGTTTTAAGTAGATTAAAACAATTTATGCAAAGTTATACAAGATAGTGTATATCTTTGCAGTTTCATTAGCTTACCAAGCTTACTAAACCAATCTCTCTTTTAATAGCTGATTTACAACTTGAGGATTTGCAGTTCCTTTTGATTCTTTCATGGTTTGTCCTACAAAGAAACCAAACAATTTCTCTTTACCCGCTTTATATTGCTCAACTTTATCTTGATTAGCAGATAAAATAGCATCAATAATTTCTAAAATAGCCCCATCATCACTCACTTGCTTCAACCCAAGTTTTTCAATAACAGTTTCAACTGTCTCATCATTTTCCATTAGATAATCAAGAACCTCTTTACCCGCTTTTCCAGAAATATCACCATCTTCTATAGCTTTTACTAATGAACCAAGCTTTTTTGCATCTACTGGAGAAGTTGTTACATTCATCCCCTCGCTAAATCTACCTTGTAGTTCAACGGTAAGCCATGTGGTAGCCATCTTTCCACTTATTCCACACGCTAACATATCTTCAAAATAATGAGCGTTCTGCTTCGTGCTACAAATTACACCTGCATCATAAACTTTTAGTCCAAATTCTTTAACGAACCTATCTTTTTTAGCATCAGGAAGTTCTGGAATAACAGAATACTTTTCTATCATCTCATCTGTGATTATAAGTGGAAGAAGGTCAGGATCAGGAAAATATCTATAATCAGCAGCATCCTCTTTCCCTCTCATACTTCTAGTTTCATTTTTATCAACATCAAAAAGTCTAGTCTCTTGTACAACTTCTTGCTCATAAATACCATCTTCCCAAGCTTCTGTTTGTCTTTGTACCTCATATGCAATAGCTTTTTCAATATTCTTAAAGCTATTCATATTTTTTATCTCACATCTTGTATAAAGTTTATCTTCACCTTTTGGTCTGATAGAGATGTTTACATCTGCTCTAAATGAACCCTCTTCCATATTTGCATTTGAGATATCTATATATCTTACAATTGAATGGATTTTTTTAAGATAAAGAATCGCCTCTTCGGCACTTCTTAAGTCTGGTTCAGAAACTATCTCTAATAGTGGAGTTCCTGCTCTATTTAAATCTACTTTTGAGTGGTCACCTGCATGCGAACTTTTACCAGCATCATTTTCTAAATGAGCTCTTGTAACACCAATAGTTTTACTTGTACCATCTTTAAAATCAATCACAACTTCACCAAGTCCTACAACAGGCACTTCAAATTGAGATATTTGATACCCTGTAGGTAGATCTGGATAAAAATAGTTTTTTCTATTGAAAATTGATTTTTGATTTATTTTAGCATCTAAAGCAGTTCCTAATTGAATAGCTTTATGTACCGCTTCTTTATTTAAAACTGGCAATGCACCAGGAAGTCCAAGACAAGTTGGGCATACATTTGAATTTGGTTCTGCTCCAAAACTTGTAGCACAATTACACCATAATTTACTATTTGTATTTAGTTGCGCATGAACTTCTAATCCTATGATTGTTTCAAACATATATTGTTTCCTTAATTCTTATTATTTTTGTATTATAGCTAAACATCAATTAACTATCTAATCACTTTTATATCAGCTGTTATTTTTAAAGTCTCAAAATATTCTTTTAAATAATTTTGTTCCCTTTTTTTCATAATATTTTGGAAAATATTATCTTTTACCTCATCTAAAGTCAATCTCTTTATATCTTTTTTCTCTTTTATAAAAAACATATTGTAGTTTTTATTTTGAGCAAAAATAGCACTAAATTGTTTTACTTTAGTGCTGTTTAGAATATATTTTGATTGTGGTGTAAGCTCATTTTGCTTTAAAGTTATATTTTGAATCATAATACTTTTATCTTGAAGCATTGGATTTGATTTTAGTTGGTTTAAAAGCTTTTTATTTTTTGATACATAGGCTACAACATCAATTGTATTTGCTATTTTATATTGTTCTTTATTGTTATTGTAAAATATTTGTATATCTTTAGGTGATGCTGTTTTTAGTTTACCAGCAGCAACTTTTCTGATAAGTTTTTGATGTAATAATTGCTTTTTAATATTTTCTTTAAATAGTTCATAATTTTGTTGTTGTCTTACAAGTGCTTTAAAATCTAAAGTATTCATCTTATTACTTGCTGCTAATTTTTCTATATAGTTATCAACATCAAAAATATCAACAGATATGTTTTTGTTTTTTAGCTCTTGTTCATATATTTTTTCATCTATTAATATATCTGCTGCTTTTTGTTTTGATACCTTTTTGCTTTGTGCCATTTTATCAATATCGTAAAGTGTAATTGGTGTATCATTTACAATTATTGCGATACCATTTACTAGTCCAGCATAGGCAAATGTGCAACAGCATAGTAAAATTAATATATATTTTTTCATCTATTTTATCCCTTGATTTTTAAAGATGCTATTTTATCATAAAAACAGTAAAATCATTGTCTAAATAATTCTCTTTTAGTTTTATATTTTGTGTATATTGATTAGCTATATCTATTATTTCCCATTGTTTGATATTGTTAAAAGTTAGATTTTTAAGAAAATTAAAAATAAAACCTTTTTTTGAAACTGCGAAACACTTTTGTATAAATATATCTATCTCCTCTAAGCTTAAGATATTTAATGCACCACTACAAGTATAATAATCAGCTTCTATAAGCTCATCTATTAGTATATCTTTTTTATGAAATTCTAGAAAAGGAAATCTTTTTTTAGAGATATTTACCATATCTTGTTCACAATCTAAACCTATAAAGTTTTTAGGTACTTTGTGATTGTTTTCTAAGTATGTATAATATTCACCAAAACCACAACCAACATCAATGATAGAGGATATTTTTATATCTTTTTTTATAAACTTTGTGATAACTTCAAATCTTTTATATTGAGTGTATTTGCTATTCCAGTGTACCCCTTTAGCAGAGATACCAAACTCTTTTATTGATTGTTCGTAAAATTTTTTATTTGATAATATCTTCAAGCTTTTCAATTGTTACATTATTATCTTTTAGAAATTTTGATACAATATTGGAGTTTGTATGCTCATAAGCTTTTTCATAAACAATTCTTTTTATACCACTAGCAATTAGGTTTTTACTACATTCACTACAAGGCTCAAGAGTAACATATATATCTGCACCATTTATACTTATCCCCTCTCTTGCAGCCCAAATAATTGCGTTCATCTCGGCATGTATCTCATATGTTTTTGACCACTCATGATGATCTTTTGTGTATTGACCATCCCAATGTTCACAACAATTTGTAAATCCTGCGGGAGTACCGTTATAACCAGTGCTTAGTATTCTTCCATCTCTTACTATTACAGCACCAACTTGTTTTGATACACATTTGCTAGCACTACCAATCTCTTTTGCTATATTTATAAAGTTTTTATCATTTAACATTTTATACCTTTTATGTTATTATTATATCACAAAAAAACTCAAGGATTTTAACTTATGACACAATTTTATCAAAAACACACAGGAGTAAATTTTGATTTATAAAAAAATACTATTAATATTAGGAATTATTAGCTCTTTATTTGCAAAAGAATATACTATAAACCTAAAAGGTGATATTCCAAAAGAAAATTTATCCGTAAAAGTAAATTTTGAAGTTGATGAAGATGGTAAACCTTTAAAAGGTCAAAAATACGATATAAGAAATCTAGAAAAGATAAAATCTTTAAAAATCATAACAGCTTCAGGACTTTTAGGAACATTAAAAGATGAAAGAGAGATCATTGTTTACTATAAAACAAATTTAAATGTAGGTGGTATGAAGATAAGAAATCTATATAAACCAGCAATTACAAGAATATATGGCGAAGAAAACAATATCACCATGAGTTTTGATAAAGATCATTATCAAAACATTGTATCGTTTTTAAGATACCACAATATAAAACAAGATATTATCAAAGATATTGATAATATGTATGGAACTTGGGATGAGATAGAATAAATTAAAATATAGGAAAAACATGAAAAATAAATTATTGATAACTATAAGTGGTATTTTTGCCATTATATTATTTACTGGCTGTTCGCACAAAATAACATTAAAACCATCTTTAGATGAAATTCAAACAATGAATATTGATAAAAAACTCAATTTAAATGTAGGTTATTATATTTCAAATAGTGACAGAAATAAAGAGGTAATTACTCCAGGTGGTGGTGGTGATAGAGTTGACTATACCCCTTATAAAGATGTAGAGGTTGCCTTTAAAACTGTTTTATCTAAAAAATTTAATAATGTATTTTCTCTAGCATCTATAAATGATAAAAACTTCATTAATACTAATAATATTAAATATGTATTTGTACCAAAAATTACAACAAACTCATTTTCTCCTAGTATGTTTACTTGGCCACCAACCAAATTTACTTTTAATTTAATCTGTAAAGCTACAGACACAAAAGGAAATGTTATTTGGAGTGAAACTATACTTTCAGAAGGTTATGCAGAGTTTGAAGAATTTAAAAATAACTTTTCATTATCAGCACAAAGAGCAACGGAAAAAGCATTTAAAAACTTAATAAGTAAACTTAATCAACCTAGTAGTTTTAGTAAGCATCATGCAAAAGAGCAAGAAAGTAAGCAAAAAAGAATAGTTGATAATTTTTTAGATAAGGATGATTTTCAAGGATTAAAAAGTTATACAGAGCAAAACCCAAATGCAGTATACTTTATCTCTAATGAGGAATTAAGACTTGCTTTAACTGGTCCAAAAAGTTTAAAAATTGGAGATATAAAAAAACTACTTCAAAAGGGTAGAAGTGAAACAATTGTAACTGCATTAATTAAAAGAGCAAAAACTCCTTATAAAGAATTTACCTTAAAAGAGATTGATATCTTAACAAAAATGGGACTCAGTGATAATATTATTGCATCAATGATTAATGTAACAACAGAACTATTAAAAGATTTAAAACTAAAAAGTGAACAGGAATTTTTTCTACGACAACAAAAAAAGTTTGCATCTGAAAACAATACTCAACAGAAAGTAGATAACCAAGGAAATCCTATTATGGAAACTATTGGTAAAGAATTGGGAAAACAAGGTGCGAAAATGATGCTTGACTCATTATTTAGATAAGAAAAATATCTTATCCAAATAATTAACATTTTACTCTACTATATGTCCCACAAATTTAGACATATTGTCAAGTATCTTTCCACCTTTTCTAAATCCTAACCCACAAGCTTCGTAAGAGTAAAATACACCTGCTTGATAGTGGTCACCATTTTTATCTTGTGGGAACTCTACATACTCTTGATAGATAGGTTTAAAGTTTTCATACTCCCCATCAGTTTTAATATCAAGTGAATTATCAGCATTTATAATTGCGACATTTGCACCCTCTCTCCCAAAACACATCTTTTCAACCTGTTTTTTGTTTTCTAGTGGTTCAAATGATGTTTCAAGTAGTAGTGGGTGATTTGGATATAAATCCCAAAGAATTTTTAACATTGCTTTACTTTGAAATAACAATGTATATGCTGGATTAAAAATAATAGCTTTTTGGTTATTTAAAATATCTGTTAAAATGACAGCTAACTCACCTTCATCTATAGCTATATCTTCCCAAGGTATAAGTTTAAACCAAAATTCAAATAGTTTATTATCTTTACTTATTCCATCATCACTAAACTCTACATCTTCTATATAAGAAAAATCAGTTTCAT
>JAYEIM010000364.1:0-1525 GCA_034660095.1 Campylobacterota bacterium
TTTGATTGTGTTATTGGGAATCCTCCGTATGTTGGAGAAAAAGGAAATAAAGAAATATTTAGACCAATAAAAGAAATTTGGAATGATAGGTATGAAAAAAACTCTGATTTATTATATTTTTTCTTTATGAAATCTATTGATATTTTAAAAGAAAATGGTAATTTTGGATTTATAACAACAAACTATTTTTTAACTGCTGATAGTGCTGTAAAACTGCGAAAAGAGTTAAAGACAAGAACTGCAATTTATAATCTTATAAACTTTAATGAGATGAAACTTTTTGAAAGTGCTTTAGGACAACATAACATAATCACAATATTTAAAAAGACTACTAATGTACTAGATACAAATATTATAAATGTTATCTCACCTGATAACATTACACAAGAGCAACTTTTTAAAAACAGTGATGAAGTGGAAGTTTTCACAGTTAAATCAAATGAACTATATGATGGAGATAAAAATTATATAAGAGTATCTAAACAAGGAAATAGTTTAGAAAATGTATTTAACAAAATGACAAGCAAGTCAAAACTAATGGATGAAATATGTTTTGTTAATACTGGATTTAATACTGGTGCTGATAGAGTTACAAATTCCAATTTATCAAAAGCTTATGAAAATATACCTCATGAAATTAAATTGAAAAGTGGTATATTTGTTTTAACTGAAGATGAGTATAAAAAAATAAAACCTGAAGATAAATTAGTTTATAAATGCTATAAAAGTTCAGATATTGAAAAATACAGTTCATCCATTTGGCAAAAGCTTTATGTTATATGGACAAATAAAGATACTAATATTGAATTATATCCGAATATAAAAAATCATTTAGAAAAATATAGGAATTTTTTAGAATTAAAAAGAGAGTATCATACAGGACAATTACCTTGGTTTTCTCAACATTGGGCAAGAGAATATGATGTATTTGGAAATACTGATAAAATTGTATTACCTTATCGTTCAAAGTCTAATATATTTTCATATAGCAATAGTGATTATTTTGCGAGTAAAGATATTTTATATTTAAGACAAAAAGACAAAAACTTCAATATCAAATATATCTTAGCACTTTTAAATTCAAAACTTTACTACACTTGGTTATATTATAAAGGCAAACGAAAAGGTGAAACATTAGAGTTGTATGTAACTCCTATTAGTCAAGTGCCTATAAAAGATATTTCACAAAAAGAACAAGAACCATTTATAAATCTAGTAAATATTATCATAGAATCAAAAGAAAAAATAGCAAAATACAACAAACACTTTGATAGCCTAAATGCTGTTGACAAGATAGAGATAAAAGAAGAGATTGAGAAGTTAGAGAGTTTAGTTTTAAGCAGTGTTGATGAGATTGATAGTTTGGTTTATGAGCTTTATGGGTTGAGTGGTGATGAGATTCAAATTGTGGAGGGAAATTAAATGTCCCAAGCTTTACCTCTAAAGGATAAAGACTTACTGGGTGCCATGCGTGAATAATATCGTAAATACAAAGGAATGTCAAGTTGGATAAGAGGATAATAGA
>JAYEIM010000365.1:0-7724 GCA_034660095.1 Campylobacterota bacterium
ACTTTAACTTTATCTCCTTTTGCAAGATTGTCGCTTTTTTCTTCTTGAATTAAAAGTCCAGGATTTCCAAGCATATTTGTTAAAATCGCACTTGTTCCATTTTTCTTCCCTTCAAAATCTATTTTATATTGTCCATTTTCTAGTACAACATTACAAGCAGTAAAAATAGTTTTTGGGGCTTTTTTTGGAAAATCTTGAGTGATAACTGCATCTATTATTTGTAAAGATTCCGTTCCACCTTTAAACTTAAAAAGAAGTGGCAAAATATATAGCAAAAATGTAACTGTACTAGAGTATGCAAATCCAGGAAGCCCAACTACAAACTTTGTACCTGTAGAAGATTGTTTTTGAGCAAATAATATATGTTGACCAGGTTTTATGTTTACACCTTGAAACAATACATCACAACCAAGTTCATCTTTAATTATATCTTTTACATAATCATAATCCCCAACACTTACACCGCCAGTTGTTACAACTATGTCTGATTTTTGAAGCGCATTTTGTAGAAGTTTTGTTATAGAAGTTCTATCATCTTCAACTACACCCATTTGATGTACATCTGCTCCATATTTTTTAGCTATTGCTTCAAGCGTAAGATGATTTGAGCTTCTTATTTGAGCATCATTAGTTTGAGTTACACCAACATCAAGTATTTCACTTCCTGTACTAGCAATTGCAACTACAGGTTTTGTAAAAACTTCAACTTGTACAGCATTCAGACTAGCCATAACTCCAATATGGGCAAAATCTATCTTTGTACCTTTTTGAATTAAAACTTCATCTTTTTTATAGTTTTCCCCAACTTCTCTAACTGAAAAGTTTTTAGGAACCTCTATATCTATATATATAAAGTTATCTACAACTGTTACATTTTCTATTGGTATAAGAGTATCACTACCTTTTGGCATAAGTGAACCTGTAAATGTTTTGATACAAGTTCCATTTGTCACAACAGAATCTATAACAGATCCTGCTGGATTTTTATCTATAATTTTTATTTTACCTAAGTGTAGATCTTCAAATTTAATAGCATACCCATCCATTGCAGATGTTTCAAATGCAGGTGAATTTTCAAGTGCCACTATATCATTTGCTAAAATTCTACCTAAAGTATCACTTACAAATAGTTTTTGCGTTGAAGTAGAAGAGATATTAAGTGAATTTAATATCTCTAAAGATTGTGTATAATTTATAAATTTTTTCATATAAAAATTTGATTTTTATTTAATAGCGTTGAACATATCAGCTGTTACTTCTTCTACATCTTTTGTACCATCAAGCTCTATCATAACACCCATTTTTGTATAAAATTCAATAAGTGGAGCTGTTTGTTCATGATATGCACCTAATCTACTTTTTACAGTTTGGGCATTGTCATCTTTTCTTGTAATAAGCTCCCCGTCACAATAATCACATACACCATCTTTTTTAGAAGGGTTAAATTCTAAATGAAATGAAGCACCACAATTAGAACAAACTTTTCTTCCAGTAACTCTTCCCACAATAAGTTCATCTGGAACATTTAATGAGATAACTTTATCAAGTGAAATTTGCATATTTTTCATTAATTCATTTAAAGCTTCTGCTTGTGGTAATGTTCGAGGATATCCATCAAGGATAAATCCTTTTTTACAGTCATCTTGGGCAAGCCTATCTTTTATAATACCAATAATAGTAGAATCAGGAACTAACTTACCATCATCCATAAACTTTTTAGCTTCCATACCCATATCTGTTTTATCTGCAATTGCAGCTCTTAAAATATCTCCTGTTGAGATTTGTGGGATATCATACTTTTCTATTAAAAATTTTGCTTGTGTACCTTTTCCTGCACCTGGTGCTCCAAATACCATTAAATTCATATTTTATTCCTTGTTTCTTTTTTAGTCCAATATTGGACTATTTCTTTTTTGTTATTGTATAAAAAATGTTGTTAATAAGAGATAATTTTGTTATAATCCGACTAATAATATAAAAAAGGTGAGTTGTATGAAGAAATTATTTTTAATTATTGGTGCTCCAGGAAGTGGAAAAACAACAGATGCAGAATTAATCGCTGCTAAACATGAAAATATAACACATTATTCAACTGGTGATATGTTTAGAGCGGAGGTGGCAACTGGAAGTGAACTTGGAATTATTTTAGATAAGTTTATGAGTGGAGGAAATTTAGTTCCAATTGATGTTGCAATTAAAACAATAGTAAATGCTATTAAAAAAGCTCCAAATAATATTGTTATCATAGATGGATATCCTAGAAGCTTAGAGCAAATGGAAGCACTAGATGAATATCTAAAAAATGAATCTGAAGTTAAATTAATAAATGTTATTGAAGTTGAAGTCTCCCAAGAAGTAGCTAGACATAGGGTTTTAGGACGAGCTAGAGGGGCTGATGATAACAATGAAGTTTTTAATAATAGAATGAAAGTTTATACAGAACCATTAGAAATTATCCAATCTTTTTATAATAATAAAAATTTACTTACAAAAATAGATGGTGAAAGAACTATTGAAGAGATTGTTGAAGATATGGATCAGTTTATCCAATCAAAAATATGAATTTTTACTCTGTAATTATAGGAACAGAACTTTTAAATGGGCGTAGAAAAGATGCCCATTTTGAATTTTTAAATAGTGAACTTTTAAAAAGAGGATGGGAACAAAAAGCATCTTTTGTAATAGATGATAAACCATCATTCATTGAAGATGTTTTCAATCTTGTAAAAAATGATCCAGATGCTGTACTGTTTTCTTTTGGTGGTATTGGTGCTACTCCTGATGATTATACACGACAGGCAGCTGCAAATGTATTTACATCTGGAAATATGGAGATAAATAAAGGTGCAAAAAAAGCAATTATAGATCAGTTTGGAGATGAATCATATCCCCATAGAATAAATATGGCTTCTTTACCCCTAAATGCAAGTTTACTTAAAAATGTTGTTACAAATGTTCCTGGATTTGGATTAGAGAAAAGATATTTTTTTGTACCTGGTTTCCCATCTATGGCACAAAGTATGATAGTTGAAGCGTTAGATAAATATTATCCAAAAAATAAGGCTAAAACTAGATTTTCTTTACGAGCTAGTGTTGGAGAAAATATGTTAATAGATACTATGAAAACAATTCCATCACATATAGATATGTCATCATTACCTCAAATAGATGGAGATAAAAGAGCTACTATTATATCTATCGCATCTTATGATAAAAGTGAAGCTGAAAAATATTTTGCAGTTTTTACTGATTTTTTAAAATTAAATAATATAGAATATATTTTAAGTGATGTTTAGAGGGATTTAAAAAAGTATATTTTTATTTTTTAAGTGTTCTGTTTGTATCTGAATCTCTGTTTGTTCTTTTGGGATATTTGAAGTTTTTGTAAAAACCTCATTTTTACCATTAAACTTTTGGTTAAATACATTTTTTGGTTTGTTAAAATTTCTTGAAATTTCAGGGTGAAGTTCTAGCCATTTTGTATAAAAATATTTAAAAGCAGGTGCAGCAGTTCGTCCACCTGTTTCTCTTCTATACATTGGTTTGTTGTCATCATTTCCATACCATACTATTGTTTGCAAAGATGGTGAATATCCGCAAAACCAAGCATCTATATTGTTATTTGTAGTTCCTGTTTTACCAGCAGTTTCAATATTTTTTATTTTTGCATTTCTACCTGTTCCACTTTTAACAACATCTCTTAAAATAGATGTCATTAGATAAGTTTGTTCTGGAGATGTGATATATACTTCCTCTTTTTCAAATACAATTTTTTGATTATATCTATTTGTTATTGATGATATAATATATGGTTTTAACATAATACCATTGTTTGAAAATATAGTATATTTTTCACTTAAATTTAGAGGGGATATTCCAAAACTTCCAAGTGTTATAGATAGATCAAATGGTATATCTTTAAATTGATACCTTGATAACTCTTTATGAAGTATATCTATCCCTATATCTGTTACAAGATTTATTGTGGCTAGATTTCTTGAGTGTACAAGTGCATATCTAAAACTAACTAAACCTTTAAAATTCTTTTCATAGTTTTTTGGTTGCCATATTTTATCTTCATCTTTGTCACTTTTATACTTATAGCTTCGTGATATATCTGTCAATGTACTTGCAGTTGAGTAACCTAGATTTAGTGCAACTTGATATAAAAAAGGTTTTATAGAACTTCCTGGTTGTCTTAAACTTTGTGTTGCTCTATTAAATGATGATTTTTTATAATCTACTCCCCCAACCATAGATAAAATTGCACCAGAATTATTTTCTAAAACAACCATTGCTCCATTTAATGTCCCTGTCATTGTTTCATTGGTATCTCTAAATGGATCTCTTGCTTTTATTTTGTCATATCCATATTTAAGGGCATCTCTTGCTATTTTTTGTGCTTCATAGTCAATAGTAAGTGATATTTTGTATCCACCTGTTTTTAAATCTTCAACATCATTTTTTAATTCTCTTATTGCACTATCTATAACATATGGTGCTTTATTTTGAGATAGTGTGTCATTGAAAACTGTTGGGATATAGTTTATTGATTTTTTATATTCTTTATCATTTATCCAGCCTAAAGCTTGTAATCTTTTTATAACTTGATTTGCTCGAATTAAAGCATATTTTAAATTCTTAGTTGGATCATAAAAGCTAGGTGCTCTTGGAAGTCCCACTAAAATAGATATCTCTTTTAAATTTAATTGGTCTAACTCTTTATGAAAATAACCAAGTGCAGCAGTTTTAATACCATAATAACCATGTCCAAAATAGACTTGATTTAGATATCTCTCCAAAATCTCCTCTTTAGACAAAAGTGATTCTAATCTAAGGGAAAGAAGTATCTCTTTGATTTTTCTTATTATTTTTTTATCTCTAGTTAAAACCATCGTTTTTACTAGTTGTTGTGTAATTGTACTAGCACCTTCAACTAAAGCCATAGCTTTTATATCTTTAATAATTGCTCTAATTATTGCATCTATATTTACACCATTATGTTCAAAAAAGTTTGTATCCTCAATAGCAACAAGTGCTTCGATTATTCTAGGAGGTATATCGTTGTATTTAGTATAAAGTCTATGTTCATCTTTAAATATATTTCCAATATGTACACCGTTTCTATCAAAAAATTGTGTAGTAAGTCTAGGTTTATAATCAACTATTTTCTCAACATCAAATCTTATTTGAGAATATAGATAAATAAGCCATATAAATATTCCAATAAAAATAATTGATATTAAAAAAGTTAATTTTTTTATCATACTCTAAATTCTCTATTTTCAAAATTACTAGTTATTAGCTCTTTTGTATATTGGTGTTGTGGATTATCTAGTATATCTAATAGCTTTCCATTCTCACATATTTTTCCGTCTTTTAAAATTATAATATCTTCACAAATATCTTTTATTGAGTTTGTGTCATGACTTACAAATATCATTATAAAACCAAGTTGTTTTTGTAGATCTTTAAATAATTTAAGAATACTTTGTTTACTATTTTCATCTAAAGCAGTTGTAGGTTCATCTAGTAATAATATTTTTGGATTATTACTTAGAGCAATCGCAATAACAACTCTTTGTAGTTGTCCACCACTTAATTGTACAGGAAATTTATTTTTAAAATCAATATCAAGTTCTACGATAGTTAGTAGTTCATCTATCTTTTTTTCTTCGCAAAAAAATTGTTTATATATTTTTGTCATAGGAGATAAAGATGTAAATGGATTTTGAGGAATAAATCCAATATTTTTTTCTATTAAATCAAAATCACTTTCATAGTCAAATATTACATCTAAATTAGAAGGTACCATATTTAATATAGTTTTTAATGTTAATGATTTTCCACTACCACTTTGACCAACTATTGCTAAAGATGAACCTACAACTATCTTTTTATTTTTATCATCAATTAAATCAACTAACATATTATCATTATGGTTTATTGATAGTTTATTGATTGTTAGTTTTAACATATTTAAATTAAAGCTTCATCCATCTGCTTTGGAATATCGATATTCATCAGTTTTAATACTGTTGGTGCTATGTTATTTAATGCACCCTCTTTAACTTTTGATACTTCATTGGATATTATAAAGCAATAAACATCACCAACAGTATGGTTTGTCAATGTGTTGCCATCTTTATCTTTCATCATCTCACAATTTCCATGATCTGAAGTAAGTATTATACTATATCCAGATTCTTTAGCTTTATCTATAATGGTTCCTAGCTCTTTATCTACTGCTTCAACAGCTTTTATACCAGCATCAAAAACACCAGTATGTCCAACCATATCACCATTTGCAAAATTAACAACTATAAAGTCTGTTTTGTTTTCAATACCCTCTTGTACTGCTAAACTTACTTCTGGAGCTGACATCTCTGGCTTCATATCATATGTTGCAACTTTTGGTGATGGTATTAAAACTCTTTTCTCTTTAGGAAATGGTTCCTCAACGCCACCATTAAAGAAAAATGTAACATGTGCATATTTTTCTGTTTCTGCTGTATGTAGTTGAGATAGACCATTGTTTGATATTATTTCACACAATACATTTTGAGGTGTCTCTTTTGGAAATAGTATGGGCATTGGTAATGACTTGTCATATGCAGTCATTGTGGTTATATTTATTTGTATATCTTTTGTTTTAAATTCATTAAAAGTATCTTTTCCAAGTGCAGAACTAAGTTCTCTTGCTCTATCACTTCTAAAGTTGGCAAAAATAACACCATCATTATTTTGCATCCCATCATAATTAAAACTTGTTGGCTCTATAAATTCATCATAAATATCTTTTTTGTATTGTTCATCTATATATTCATCAACTTCAAAATTAGAATTATTTCCACCATTTACAATTGTATCATAAGCTTTTTCAATTCTATCCCAATTGTTATCTCTATCCATTCCATAATATCTACCACCAATAGTAGCTATAGTTATAGTCTCATCACATATATTTTTTATCTGTTTAGTATAAATTTTTGCAGAGCTTGGAGATACATCTCTTCCATCTGTTATTAGATGTAAAAATACTTTTTTATTTTCTGTTTTTGCAACTTGAGCCAATGCTATTATATGGTTAATATGTGAATGAACACCACCATCACTTAAAAGTCCTATTATGTGTATATTGTTTGATTTTTCTATCGTATTTTTTAATATTTTATTGTCTTTTAAAGTATTGTTTTTTATAGCCATATTTACTTTTACTAAGTCTTGATATAAAACTCTACCGCTACCTATACTCATATGACCAACTTCGCTATTTCCCATTTGTCCATTTGGAAGTCCAACATGCTCCCCATAAGTTTTTATAAGACTATAAGGTGTTTCCTTAAATAACTTATCATATGTTGGTTTATTTGCATTACAAAATGCATTAAAATCACATGAACTATTATGTCCTATTCCATCTGTTATAATTAGTAATACTTTTTTATTGTTTGACATCTATTTGATAACCTTAATATATTTTTAGATATAATCCATCTTTATTTAATTAAAAATATTATCATAATAGTACTTAAAAGGCTCAAATTTGTTTTACTGGTTTTATCGTCATTTGGATATAAATATCTTTCAATATATCTCTATAAGAGCAGGAATAGCATTTTTTACTGCATTTTTATTAACAATGTATCTAATGCCAAAATTTTTAAAATGGGCAAAAAATAAAAAAGCGAGCCAACCAATATATGACTTAGCTCCAGACTCAC
>JAYEIM010000366.1:0-1518 GCA_034660095.1 Campylobacterota bacterium
TAATTACAGTTGATTTTGCAACACTTAGAATACTTTCTACTACATCTGCATATTTATCATGTTTAATGTGCATCCACATTGCTATAGTTATAACAGTATCAAACTTTTTATTTAGTCCTATCTCTTTTTTATCAAATGGGACACCTATCTCAAAAAACTGTTCTTTTTTAGTTGGGAATCTATTTTTAGCATTTTGTACAAATTTGATAGATGGATCTATCCCCCATATGTCATAACTATTATCATTTAAGAATTGTAAGTCTCTTCCAGAGCCAAAGCCTATATCAAAAACACTACTTTTATAAGGAGTATATTTTAATAATAATTTATGTAACGATGACATATCAGCATTATCATATCTCTCTATAAGTTGAGTAGCATTTTCATTGTAAAAATCCGTAGTAGCCATTTTTAACTATCTACTTTTTAATCTCTGCTTATAAGCAGCTGGATTTATATACTTATAGCTAGTATAAGTTGTTTCTGATTCTCTAATGATTGTATTAGTTTTAGATTTATATTGTGCAGTTCTTATTGCTTTTTTGATGCTGTTAATATCAAAAATCAATCTAGATTTTAGATTACTTAAAATAGTCATATGTATTTTCTTCCAATAATATTTTTAAAACTGTTTACCAAATAGGCGTGTTTTTGTTTGATTATATATAAGCTGAGCTTCTTCGGTAGTTAAATCTCTATCTTCTACCTTTTTACATAGACCTATAAATAATGCATGGAACTCTTGTGTTTTTGGGTTTTTTGATTTAGCATATTTAGCCCATATTTTTAATTCATTTTTATCATAGCAGTATGAGTTATCATAGTTATTGCTATCAAGGTTTAAAAGCTCTTTTTTATATATGAAAGCTTGTGTTATCTCGCTAAATGTTTTTGATTTAACTGCATAAGATGTTTTATCTAAATAATCTTTTCGTAGTAATATCGCAACAAGTTCATTTTTATCATTAAATACTCCACCACCAGATGTTCCTTTTTTAACCTCTACATTTAGCATTACACTATCTGGATTATTTTGAGAGACGATACCTTTTAGCAATATATCTTCATAACTCAATAGATATATATCATCTCCTAACTTTGTATCTTTTGCAAATGTCACAAATGGTTTATCTTTAGTATCTATATAAAGATAAGCTAAATCATTTTTAGCAGATATATCACCAACTGTTGCGTTATACTCATTAGCTTGGCTATCTATCACCACAATACTTTTATATGAATCTATGTTGTGATAAGCAGTAATTAGTTTACCACTGCTAGAGAGTGCTATTGCAGTTCCTGAACCTTTAACACCATCTTTTGTGACAACTCTAACTTCATATGTCACTCTTTGAGCTTGTTCAACATTAAACTTATTAAATGGGTAAGATATATTATATGTTAATTCAGAGAGTTTTTCTTTAGAAGATTTGTAGATAACAACCGCTTTATCTCTATTGTCTTGTGTATTAATAGAATCTATATAATCAGAACCATCTTTAATTATTTTATCTGTAT
>JAYEIM010000367.1:0-1510 GCA_034660095.1 Campylobacterota bacterium
CATACTTTTCTTATTATAGCTAAACCCCATAAATACGGTATTAAGTCATATTTTATAAAAAAATAAAATATGTCACTTGTTACACTTTGTATTATAATTCATAAAACAGAACTATGACAAACTTATTTAAAAGAAATAAAACCTACTATATCAGGCTATCAATTAACGATAATTTAAAGATTTACTTTAATAATAAACCAACTTATATTAGAAGTTTACAAACTCATAATGTAAATAATGCTAAAGTTATATGCAGATATTTAGTAGCACAATTTAATTATATAAAAAAGAGTACATCAATGTTTACAACAAAAGAGATAAAAGATTATATAGACGAGTTTAAAGAAATTAACTATACTGATATAATAAATCGAAATACACACCTATCTATCAATCAAATAAATACTAATATAGAAACTCTAAGCGAAGATGTTGATATGCATGATGAGCTTATTCAAAAAGAATTTTATGACTTAATGAATATCATAGATTTATCTGGTAAAAAAGAAGATGCGATAAGATATGGTATAGATGTAAATAGTGCTAAAAAATTTAAAAATCAAATAGTGCAAATTAAAATCAATGCTCTTAATGATGTAAAAAAGTCCATACAATCTAAAGTAAATATATCACATATAAATCAAGCTGCACCTATGCCAATAAAAGAAGACGGTGTCACTATTAAGACGGCTATGGAAGAGTTTTTAAATAGTAGAAGTAGTTTATCAAAAGCAGTTGTAAAAACATCCACTAAAAGAGTTGAGGAATTTGAACAATGGTGTCAAATACATAATTTAAAGTATATCGATAAACTCAAACATAAAGATTTAATTGCATATAGAGATTATCTTCACAAAATAAATAATAAAGTAAAAAGAGATACTATAAATACTACATTGACTGATACCATTACATTTATAAACTATTGTACTGATACACTAAATTATATAGGTCAAAAAATCACTAATAAAGTTAAATTCAAACTAACTACAAAAGAAAAACTTAGCTCAAAAAGAGATAGTTTTACAAATGAAGATATTAAAAAAATACTAGATAACATTGACTTAATAAAACATTCTAGCAAAACAAACAAGCTAAACAAATATGCAAATGAGTATGAAATTATTATCAAAATAGCCATGTATACAGGTGCTAGAGAAAATGAGATATGCCAACTAACTAAAAATGATATTAAAGTTGATAATGGCATTAACTATATAAATTTTACAATAGATTTAAATAGTGATGAAAAAGACTTAAAAACAATTAGTAGTATTAGAAAAATACCTATTCATAGTGATTTATTGCCACAGCTACAAGCATATATAAAAACTATAAAAGGTAATAAATTATTTACGATTAAGGCAACTAAAATGTCAATAGATTTTGGATACTTCAAAACTAAACTTGAGTTTGGAAGCACATATGTATTTCATAGCTTTAGACACACCTTTCAAAACAAACTAAAACAGCTAGATATTGAGTTTGAAAAGATAAATGAACTTGTAGG
>JAYEIM010000368.1:0-1510 GCA_034660095.1 Campylobacterota bacterium
TAGCTACTGTAAATGGTACAAGTGCTTTACATATCTCTTTAATCCTTGCTGATGTAACTAAAGATGATGAAGTGATAACTCAACCACTTACTTTTATAGCTACTTGTAATGCTATAGATTATATAGGTGCAAAGTCTATTTTTGTAGATGTTGATTTAGATACTCTTGGATTGAGTCCAAAGTCATTAAGTGAATTTTTAGAGTCAAATTGTGAACTTGTAGATAATAAATGTATAAATAAAACTACAAAAAAAACCATAAAAGCTTGTGTACCTATGCATACATTTGGGCATAGTTGTAAAATCGAGCAGATAAAAAAGATATGCGATAGATGGAATATAGCTTTAGTGGAAGATAGTGCTGAGAGTTTAGGCTCATTTTATAACGATAAACATACAGGTACATTTGGAAAGCTTGGAGCATTTAGTTTTAATGGAAATAAAATCATCACAAGTGGTGGTGGTGGAGTTATCGTAACAGATGATGAAGTATTAGCAAAAAGAGCAAAATATCTTACAACAACAGCAAAGATACCTCACAAGTGGGAGTATGTACACGATGAGATAGGATATAACTATCGTATGCCAAATTTAAATGCTTCTTTACTTGTAGCTCAACTTGAACAGTTAGAATTATTTATAAAAAATAAAAGAGAATTAGCATCAAAGTATGAAGAGTTTTTTAAAGATAACAATGATATAGATTTTATTAAAGAGCCTAAAAATTCTAAATCTAATTATTGGTTACAAGCTGTTATTGTAAAAGATGTTGAAAAAAGAGATCAGTTTTTAGAGTTTACAAATAAAAATGGAATTATGACTAGACCCATTTGGAAACTTATGAATGAATTAAATATGTTTAAAGATTGTCAATGTGGTGACTTAACAAACTCTAAGTATTTAGAGCAGAGAGTTATCAATATTTCAAGTAGTGTGGTGGTATAAAATGAAATTGAATATAGGATATTTTGCAGATGGACCATGGAGTCATACTGCTTTTGAACAGTTAATAAATGATAAAGACATACAAATAAGTTTTATATGTGTAAGGTTTGATACAACTGATGAAACACTTAAAAATTATTGTACTAAGTATAATATTGAATACTTAAAATATAAAAATATCAATTCTGAAGATTTTATAAATAAAGTTAGTAGATATAATTGCGACTTATTTGTATCAATGTCGTTTAATCAAATATTTAAAACAGAAATTATTAATTTACCAAAGTATAAAACTATCAATTGTCATGCAGGGAAATTACCATTTTATAGAGGAAGAAATATATTAAATTGGGCTTTAATTAATGATGAAAAGTCTTTTGGTATTACTGTCCATTTTGTTGATGAAGGGATTGATACAGGGGATATAATTTTACAAAGAGATTATATAATTACTGATAAAGATGACTATTCTACTTTATTGGAAAGAGCATATATAGACTGTTCAAATATATTATACGATGCAGTAGTTTTATTTAAAGATGATAATGTTAAAGCAATAAAGCAAA
>JAYEIM010000369.1:0-27540 GCA_034660095.1 Campylobacterota bacterium
CTGAGAATTATAGCTATTTATGGGATGTATTTATTACTAAATAAATATATTTTTAATTACAAAGACAAACAATATTCAATTCTTATATCATTAACTTTTAGTATTCTCCCTTTTTGGCCATCAGGTGGACTAAGTGTTGCAGGTCTTCCATTGATTACGTATTCATTTCTAAATATACATAAGAATAATTCAAACTATAAAGATTGGTTAACTTTAATGATTTTCCCATTTTATAGTTCTTTTATATTAAGTATGATGTTTTACATTTTGTTGTTAGGTATTTTTTGGCTTTATAGCTTAAAATCAAAAAAAATAAATATCTATTTCACATTATCAATATTTATATTTATATCTCTATATGTTTTAACAAATTACAGATTATTTGAAGCATTTTTATTTAGTAGTGATTTTGTTTCACATAGAGTTGAACGAGTTAATGAATATAAAACCTTTTTTGAATCACTATCTAGCTCTATGAAACATTTTATAAAAGGGCAGTACCATGCTCATAGTTTACATGTAATTTTATTACCATTTATATTTTTTGTTTTTACATATAGCATCATTAAAAAGAGGAAAAACACACTACTAAACCTACTAATACTTTTAAATGTATCTATCTCTATATGGTATGGTTTTTGGAAATATGAGGGATGGGAGGAGATAAAAAATAGTATAAGTCTTTTAAATTCTCTTAACCTCTCACGTATACACTTCTTAACACCACTGATTTGGTACATAAGTTTTGCACTAAGCGTTAAATATTTTATAGATAATATCAAATATAAACATACAAAAACTATTATACTTTTATTAATCTCTGTACAGGTTTTATACCTATACTCTAAAAGTGACTTTGTAAAAACATTTAAAAAAACAGATATAACATACTCCCAGTTTTATTCTGAAAAACTTTTTTCAGATATAGATAACTATATACAAACAGATAAGAGTAAATATAAAATTGTTAGTATTGGCATACACCCATCTATCGCAAGATATAACGGTTTTTATACTGCTGATGGGTACTTATCAAATTATTCACTAGAATACAAACATAAATTTCGTAAAGTTATAGAAAAGGAATTAGATAAAAACAAAAAACTCAAAAAATCTTTTGATAACTGGGGAAGTAGATGTTATTTATTTTTAGATGAAGTTGGATATAATTTTGAAAGAACAAAAGAAGATACATACCCTATAAAAATAGATATAGATGCACAAGCCTTACGTGATTTAGATGTTGAATTTATATTTTCATCGTATGAAATTAAGAATGCAAATATAAATCAATTAAAGTTTATTGAACTATTTACAGATGAAGAATCTGCATGGGATATCTATTTATATCAAGTTTTGGAGTAAAAATGAAATTAGAAGAACTATTTAAAACGATTAACCCTTATGAAAAAAAGCTTTATAGACCATATGTCATAGCTGAAATAGGTGTAAATTATGAAGGCAGTATGGAACTTGCTAAAAGATTAGTAGATGAAGCTAAAGAAGGTGGTGCTGATGCAGTTAAGTTTCAAACATATAAAGCAGATACTATTGCTTCTAAAGACTCACCAGCGTATTGGGATACTTCAAAAGAACCTACAAAATCTCAACACGAACTTTTTCAAAAACATCAGGGCTTTTGGAAAGGCGAGATGCAAGAGTTGAAAAACTACTGTGATACTGTTGGTATAGAGTTTATGAGTACACCTTTTGATGTAGAATCTGCTACATTTTTAAATGAGATGATGGATGTATTTAAAATCTCTTCATCGGATTTAACAAACAAGCCTTTTATTGAATACATGTGTACATTTAACAAACCAATTATTCTCTCTACAGGAGCTAGTAGCTTAAGTGAAATAGCTGAAGCAGTTGAATGGATTGAAAATGCAGGTTGTTCATCACTTTCATTACTCCATTGTGTATTAAATTATCCAACTCCAGATGAGAATGCAAACCTAGGAATGATGATGGACTTACAAGATAAGTTTCCTGATAAGATTTTAGGTTATAGTGACCATACTTTACCTAAAGATATGAAAGTATGTGAAATGGCTACTATGCTCGGTGCTGTTATAATAGAGAAACATTTTACGCATGATAAAACAATACCTGGGAATGACCATTATCATGCTATGGATAAAGAGGATTTAAAAACTTTTAGAAACAATTTAGAGAGAACTTTTTCAATTCTTGGTGATTTTAAAGTACAAGCCTTAAGTGATGAAGCACCTGCAAGACAAAATGCAAGAAGAAGTTTAGTTGCAAATAATAATATATCAAAAGGCCAAGTTATTACTAAAGAAGACTTGACTTTTAAAAGACCAGCTCACGGGGTTAGTCCTAAGTTTATAGATGAAGTTGTAGGTAAAGTTGTAGTCAAAGATATTAATGACGATGATGTAATTAAGTGGGGAATGTTTGAATGAAAGATCAATACGTAATATTAACAGGTAGTAAAAATAATGCTGGTGATTTTTTAATAAAGTATAGAGCTAAGCAGTTATTCTCAGAGTTAAGACAAGATAGAAATATTATTGACGTTGATAGGTGGAAACCATTTTCAGATGAAACACTAGAAAATGTAAATAACTCAAAAGCATTAATACTTATGGGTGGACCGGCACTACAGCCAAATATGTATCCAAATCTTTATAAAATGAGAAAACTTGATGAAATAAAAGTACCAATTGTAACTATGGGCGTTGGTTGGAGTTCTAAATCAGGCGACTGGGAAGATACGTATAAATATGAGTTTTCAAAAACAGCAAAAGAACTTTTAGACAGAGTAGAAAACTCAGGTTATATGTCAAGTGTAAGAGATTATCATTCATTAAATGCTCTGCACTCTAGTGGATATAAAAATTTTCTAATGACAGGTTGTCCAGCATACTATTCAATAGATAAAATTGGGAATGGCTTTAAGCCCTATGAAATCAAAAAAGTTGCTTTTTCTTTAGGTGTAGCTTTTAACCATTCAAAAAGTATGGAAAAGTTAGTAAAAGAAAATATTTTGAGACTAAAAGATTATTTTGCTGATAGAGAATTTGTAGTTGTATTTCATCACTCTATAGATGCATATAAGCGTAGTAATGGAGTATCAAAGTCTTTATTTGATTCACAGATTAAGATATTAAACTGGTTGGAGAGTCACAATATAAAGTATGTAGATATCTCAGGAAGTGCAGAAAGCCTGATAGATTATTATTCTAGTGTAGACCTACATATTGGATACAGGGTTCATGCACATATATTTATGAATTCTATTGCTAAATATACAATTCTATTAAATGAAGATGGACGTGGAAAATCTATAAAAAATGTTATTGGTGGAGTAACTATAGATGCATATCATAATTATGATGACAGCTTAGTTACTAGAAAGTTGAATCAGTTATTTAATTATGATAAATATCAAGCCAATACTAATCTTACTCAACAACTTATTAGTGAAATTGAGTATGAACAGACAATTGATTCAAACAGATATAAAATAAGTCGTTTAAATATTGATAATAACTTTGAAATAATGAAAAAATTCTTAGCACAATTACCTTAGGAAATGAATGAAAACATATAATCTACATATTGCCCGTTCACCTCTACAGTTAATCAACATTTTAGAAGCGATTGAAACACTTTCGCTTGAAAATAATATTCTTTTAATTCTAGATAGAAAAAATCAATCCAACAAAGAACAACTTCAAGAAGTTCTATCAAAAATTGATTATGAGTGGGAAAAAGTATATCATGTAGAAAAAACTTCAAACTCTAATCTAATGGATTATATTAAATTAGTTAAAGAGATTAAAAAGTTAAACTATAAGTATATCTTTACAGGGGATATAGATAGTATTACAAATGTTATCGTGGCAAATTTAAAACATGAAAAAGTGTTCTTAGTAGATGATGGAACATCTACATTAAAAAGGCATGAAGAACTTCTAAAAGATGTAAAGATGACACTTTCTTCAAAGTTAAAACTATTTAGATTTAATCTTTTTGGTCTTAAATCATACAAGAAATATAGTGTAAATTTTTTCTCTTTTTTTGATTTAAAACAGAAAAAAGATGAGACAATAATACTTAATGAATTTAAAAATTTAAAGAAGAAGTTTAAACTTACTAAAAATTATGATGATACAGTTTATCTTTTAGGTCAACCTATTTACAACAAAGAGATAAGTGAAGATGATTTTTTAGTGCATCTAAATAAAATACTTGATTTTTATAAGGGTAAAAAAATTGTTTATCTAAAACACCGTTATGAAAAACCAACACAAAGTATAAAAGAGCTTCTTAAGAAAAACAGTATAGACATAGTTCAAAATGAGTATCCAATAGAATTAGAGTTCTTAATAAGAGGTGAATACCCGACAAATATAACAGGCTTTTTTTCAACAGCTATTTATACATTAAGCAGAATGTTTTCAGAGGCTGATTCAAAAGCATTTTATATTGATAAAGATTTATTTTTCAAAGATGAACGTGGTGATGTTGTAGAGAATTATTATGAATTTTTTACCAAAAGTGGCATAGAGATTATAAAATAATTAAGGAATATTATTGCAAAAAGAAGTATTTATAGAGAGTGAATTTGATAGTATTAAATATGAGATAGAAAATATTGAAAAAAAGTTCCAAACAAATGATAATCTTATACATAATGCAAGAAATCAACTTAAAATTATAGATTTTGATGGAATTGATACTGTTGTTAAATCATTTAAAATTCCAAACTTTATAAATAAAATTATCTATACTTTTTTTAAACCATCAAAAGCAAAGAAGTCATTTATCAATTCTAAAAAACTTATTGAACTAGATATAAATACACCAAAACCTATTGCATATGTAGAGCATAAAAAGTTTGGATTATTAGATAAAAGTTTTTTTATAACAGAACGTGAAAAGTATGACTTTACTATACGTGAAGTCTTTCATCATAAAGTAGATAAACACGAAGATATATTAAAAGAATTTGCTAGGTTCACTTATGATCTGCATCAAAAAGGTGTATGGCATGTTGATTATTCTTTAGGAAATATTTTAATAACAAAACAAGAAGATGGATACAAGTTTAGTATTATAGATATTAATAGAATGATATTTAAAAATATATCTGCAAATGAGGGTCTAAAGAATTTTAATAAGTTTTGGGCAAAAGATGAAAATGATTTAAAAATTATGGCAGACGAATATGCCAAACTTTCTGGATTTAATGAAGATGAAGCCTTTAATATTATAAAAATAGAAGCTCAAAAGGTGATGGATTTTAAAAATTCAAAGAAAAAATTTAAAAAGTTAGTAGGTATGAAATGAAAATAACTGGAAATATTATTACATTAAACGAGCAACATAATATTAAAGAGTGTATAGAGTCTCTTCAAAATGTATGTGATGAAATTATAGTAGTAGATTCTAATAGTACTGATGATACAGTTAAGATAGCTGAATCCATGGGTGCTACAGTAGTAAGTCAGAGTTACTTAGGAGATGGTTTTCAAAAGAATGTGGTACTAAAACATGCTTCATATAATTGGATACTTAGTATAGATGCTGATGAAAGGTTAGATGAAACAATGACTGCATCTATTAAAGCTATTAAAAGTTTAGAGACTCATCCTGAATCATATGGTTTTAGTCGTAAAAACTACATAGGTGAGCGATGGGTTAAACATTGTGGCTGGTACCCTGATATATGTACAAGACTTTATAATAAAAATCATACAAAGTTTAGAGATGTAGCAGGTCATTCTAGTGTAGAAAGTAAGGATGTTAAAAAGTTAGACGGTGATATTATTCACTATTCATATGAAAATTATCATGAACTTTTACATAAGACAAATAGATTTAGTTCACGTGGAGCTAAAATGTTTTTAGAGAAAAATAAGAAAATATCATCCTTTTCTCCAGCGACGCACTTTTTAGCTGCATTTTTTAGAAAGTATATTTTGCAACGTGGTTTTTTAGATGGTGTTGATGGACTTACTATTTCTCTTACTGCATCTATAAACTCTTACATGAAGTATGCTAAATATCTAGAGATGCAAAAAAGTTCTACAAAATCAGAATCTTTATGGGAACAATAAAGTCATGGATATTACCCATCTAAACTTAGCAAAAGGCTTTAGAGGAGGGGAGAGACAAACTCTTCTTTTAATTAAAGAGCTTTCAAATAGAGGATATAAGCAAAAAGTTGTTACTAGAATTGAGTCTGAACTTGCAAATAGGCTTGAGGGTACATTAAATCTTGAGATAATTAAAATATCAAAACCTTATATATTAAATCTGTCAAAATTCAAAGATAGTGATATACTTCATGCTCATGAAACAAAAGCTGCTCAAGTTTGTTTTTTTGCCAATTTAATATATAAAATACCTTATATAATTACAAGAAGAGTTGATAATCCTATTAAGAATAACTTTTTTAATAAAGCTATATATGAAAACTCTTTTTATACTGTTGTGTTATCTAATGCGATAAAATATGAAACATTAAAAATAAGTGATGATATAAATATAAAAATCATACCTAGTGCATATAGTAAGCTTTCAATTGATAATACTGAAGTTCAGAATATTAAAAATAGATTTAAAGATAAATTTTTATTAGGTAATATTGGTGAACTAGATAATACTCACAAAGGTCAGTATTATTTAATAGAAGCTATGAAAAAGCTTCAAAGCTCGCATCAAAATATACATCTTGTATTTTTAGGTCGTGGAAAAGATGAACAAAACTACAAAGAGCAATCTAAAGAGTTAACAAATATAACTTTTGAGGGGTTTGTTGATAATGTTGGTGACTATATACAATGTTTTGATTTATTTGTATTTCCATCATTAAATGAGGGGCTAGGTTCTATTTTGTTTGATATTATGCAATCAAATGTGCCAATTATAGCTTCAGATGTTGGTGGTATCCCAGATATTGTTCAAAATGAAAAAAATGGTATACTTGTACCAATAAAGAAAAGTGATGAAATTTATGATGCAATCGTAAGGCTTTATGATGATAAAGTACTACGAGATAAACTATCATCAGAAGCATTTAAAACTATTGATAATTTTAGTTTTGAAAAAATGACTGATAAATATGAATTAATTTACAAGGAGATATAAAATGAAATACTCAAATACAGATTTTAACAACAAAACAATTCTAATTACAGGTGGAGCAGGTTTCATAGGTTCTAACTTGGCTTTTTATTTTCAAAATAATTATCCTGATGCTAAAGTTATAGTGTTTGATATGTTTCGAAATGATGAAACTTTTTCAAATGGAGCGCTTAAGAGTTTTGGACATTATAAAAACTTACTTGGCTTTAACGGCACTGTAATAAGTGGTGATATAAATGACAAAGTTGCTTTAAAAGCTTTAGAGGATCACTATAAGTTTGATTATATATTTCATGAAGCAGCTATATCTGATACAACGGTGCAAGAGCAAGATGTGATGATGAAGACAAATGTAAATGCTTATGAGGATTTACTTAAAATTGCTATTAAACATGGTGCAAATATGATATATGCTTCAAGTGCTGCTACTTATGGAGATAGTGATAAATTTGAAGTTGGCTTTGAGCAACCAAATAATGCTTATGGTTTTTCTAAAGTTATGATGGATAATATCACTTATAAATATATTAAACAAGGTGTGGATATTAGTATCGTAGGGCTTAAATATTTTAATGTTTATGGTCAAAGAGAGTTTTTTAAAAATAAAACCGCATCTATGGTAGTACAGTTTGGACACCAGATTTTAAAAGGTCTTACTCCAAAGCTTTTTGAAGGTAGTGATAAAATAGTAAGAGATTTTATCTATATTGATGATATTATTCAAGCTAATATACTAGCTTGTAATCCTTCTAAAAGTGGTGTAGTAAATGTAGGTACAGGAAAAGCACGAAGTTTTGAAGATATTGTAAATATTTTACAAAAAGAATTAAATATAGATAATGGAAAAGAGTATATTCCAAATCCTTTTGTAGGACAGTATCAATTCTTCACACAAGCTAATATAGACACTACAAAAGAGATTTTAGGGTATGAGCCAAGCTTTTCAATGGAAGAGGGTATTAGGGCATATATACCAGAGATTAAAAGACTATTCGATACTGAGGTAAAATAAATTATGGTAGCTAAAACTAAAAAGCCAAATATTCTTGTAATTGGTGATCTTATGATAGATCATTATTTATGGGGTAGTACAAATCGTATATCTCCAGAGGCTCCTGTGCAAGTTGTAGATATAAAAAAAGAAACATCAGTTTTAGGCGGTGCGGGAAATGTTGTAAACAATCTTGTCTCTCTTGGTGCTGATGTGATGGTACTATCGGTTGTAGGTGAAGATAAAATATCTGATGAATTAACTAAAATGTTAGAAGATATTGATGTAAGACATTATTTGATATGCGATGAAAATAGAAAAACTACTAAAAAAAGTAGAATTATAGCATCTAATCAACAAGTTGTAAGATATGATCATGAATCAAAAGTTGATATATCACAGGAAAGTGAAGCAATTTTGTCTATAGGAATAATGAATATTATAGATCAGTTTGATATTGTTTTAGTTTCTGATTACGGAAAAGGTGTAATTACAGATTCATTAATGGGTAAAATTAATTTTTATGCTTCTGGATCTGATATTAAAGTTTTAGTTGACCCTAAAGGTGATGATTACAGTAAATATATAGGAAGTTATCTACTTACTCCAAATAAAAAAGAGGCGATAGAGGCTACAAGCATTGATATAACTGATGATGCAAGTTTAAAAATAGCACTTCATAAACTTCATAATACAGCATGTTTACAAGTACCTATGATAACACTTAGTGAAGATGGTATAGCAATATTAGATAAAAATGATGAAGTTGTTATCAAGCCTACAGTTGCAAGGGAAGTTTATGATGTAACTGGAGCAGGGGATACAGTATTGGCTAGTTTGGGATACTGTTTAGCAAAAGGTGATGATATTATAGATGCTATGGAGTTTGCAAATCTAGCTGCTGGTGTTGTTGTAGGTAAGTTAGGGAGCGCAACGGCAACCCTTGAAGAGATAGAGGAGTATAAAAGCTCTTTACATAAAAGCAGTATAGAATCACATATAAAAGATTTTAAAGAGATTGAAAAAACAGTTACTAGACTTAAACAGCAAAATAAAAAGATAGTTTTTACAAATGGTTGTTTTGATATTTTACATAAAGGGCATGTTCAGTATCTTGATAAGGCAAAATCATTTGGTGATGTTTTGATACTTGGATTAAATAGTGATGCAAGTGTAAGTGCATTAAAAGGTCCAAATAGACCTATAAATAACGAAGATGATAGAGGTTATATCTTAGCAGCCCTTGAAAGTGTTGATTATGTGGTATTATTTACTGATGATACACCATTAAGTCTTATACAGATTGTTAAGCCAGATGTATTAGTAAAAGGTGGAGACTATGAAGGGAAACAAGTAGTTGGTAGTGATATAGCAAAAGAGTTAAAACTTGTACAATTTGTAGATGGTAAGAGTACTACCAAAACAATAGAAAAAATACAAGCTTCTAATAGTTAAAAAGGTTTATTTTAGTGAATATATTTATTGAGATTCCGACATGGCTAGGGGATGCTGTTATGACAACTCCTTCAATTGAAAATATAGTAAAAAATTATCCTAGTTGTAATCTAACTATTTTTGGTTCATTTGTTTCAACTAAACTTTTTTTAGATCATCCAAATGTTAAGAAAATAATAGTTGATGATAGTAAAAAAGAGGGCTTTAGGTATTTAAATCTTTATAAATTAGCTAAAAGTGCGGGTAAAATTGATATTGCTATTAGTTTTAGAAAAAACTTCACAACAAAATTTTTATTTTGGGCAATAGATTCAAAAAAGAAATTTGTATATAAAAGATATGATAAAGAGCTCGGCACTCATCAAGTTGTTAGATATAATGATTTTATAAATAAGAGTTTAGATATAGATACAGTTCCAGATAGTTTAAAAATATATCAAAAAGAAAATAATTCAAAATTCAAAACTCAAAACTTAATACTAGGTTTAAATCCAGGAGCTACTTATGGTAGTGCAAAGAGATGGTACCCCCAAGAGTTTGCAAAAGTTGCAATAGAGTTGTCTTCTAAATATGATATCAAAATATTTGGAGGACCAGGGGAAACTGATATAGCTTCAGATATAGAGAAAGAGTTTATAAAAGCTGGTATTTTAAATTATGAAAATTTAGCTGGTAAAACTTCTGTAGAGGAGCTAATCTCAAATATATCACAACTTAATCTATTTATCACAAATGATTCAGGACCTATGCATGTAGCAGCAGCGTTTAATATACCTACATTAGCCATATTTGGTCCAACAAGACACATAGAGACTCATCAGTGGAAAAATGACAATGAGATGCTTATTCGTAAAGATATGGAATGCAGTCCTTGTATGAAAAGAGTATGTCCATTAACTGATAAAAAAGAACATCATGCTTGTATGAAGCTTATAACTGCAAAAGATCTGTTTAAAGTATTGACTATAAATAATTTTATATAGTATATGATATAATTATACATATATAACATATGTATAGAAGGATATGCAATGACAATGATTTATGATAAGACGGCACGTAAAAAACCAACAAGTTTAACAATTAATTCAGACTTGTTGCAAAAAGCAAAAGATTTGCAGATAAATATATCTTCTTGTTTGGAAAAAACTTTAGAAAAGTTAGTGATAGAAAAACAAACAATAAAGTGGGAAGAGGAAAATAAACAATCATTATCAATTTATAACAAGAGAATAGAAAAAAATGGTTTGTTTAGTGATGAGTTGAGAAGTTTTTAATGGCTCAATTTGATATATATACAAATCCAAATATAAAAACAAATAAAGAGATACCATATTTATTGGATATTCAGCATGATATTTTAAAAAGTGTTTCTACTAGGGTAGTTGTACCTTTAGTTATAGATATGAAACCTGCTAAATATTTAAATCCTCAATTTACTATAAACAATGTAGTAGTTACAATGTCAACAGCTGAATTATCAGCAATTCATAAAAATAATATTGGTATAAAAGTTTTATCACTAGCAGAATATAGAGCAGAGATAATAGGTGCCGTTGATTTTTTAGTTACGGGATATTAATATGCAAAATAATACACCATTTATCTGGGATAAATACTCTGATCAACCTCATGTTATAAAAGATAAAGCTTATAAAAAAGAGATGAGAAAAAAGCATAAGTTTGATTTTTTTAAGATGTTAGTTACTACGCTTTTAATTTTTCCAATATCTATTATTGTGATGAAATTATTTACAAAAAAAGATGATAATAATTTTAAAAAAGAAGATTTCTATGGAATAGGGGTAAATCTTGATAAAGGTGATGCTCAACAAGAGTTGGTTGAAGAGCTTGGAGTAAAATCGTTAATAGTTAGAATACCTTTAAGTGATATACAAAATATTGATAAATATTATGAATTTGTAAAATCATTTGGAGATGATAAAAATATACTTATAAACCTAATGCAAGATAGAGAACATGTTGAGAAATTAGAGTTATTAAAAAAAGATATTGTTATAGTTTTTAATGCCTTTAAAGATATACAAGTTGAATATCAAATTGGAACAACTATAAATCGTGCCAAGTGGGGTTTTTTTTCAGTATCTGAATACCTTGAATTTTATAAAACTGTACAAGAGATAAAGGAGAATAACTATAATACAGTTAATTTAATTGGACCCTCTGTAATTGACTTTGAATATCACTATACTATACGAGCTTTATTTAATAGTTATGATATAAAGTTTGATAAAATATCTTCATTGCTTTATGTAGATAGAAGAGGTGCACCATCTAATACTCAGATGGGAATCTTTGATACTAAAAATAAAATAGATATGCTTTATTCTTTGGTAAAGCTAAGTCCAAAAGTTAAAAGTGATGATATATATATAACAGAAGTTAATTGGCCATTGTCAAATACCGCTCCATATGCACCTACAAGTGAATTAGAGTGTGTAGATGAGGAGATTTATTCTCAATATATGGTTGATTATTTTGATATTGCTAAAAAAACAAATAAAATAGTAAAAATATTTTGGCACCAATTAATTGCACCTGGTTATGGACTTGTTGATAATAGAGATGGAAAGATACGAAAAACAAAAGCATTTTATGAGTTTAAAAAGATGCTTGATAAGGCAAATTAGGATATAATAGTACCTTATTAAAAATATAAAATATAGGATTATTATAAAATATGAAACAACAATATAAATCATACCAACAAACTTGTGATTTTTTACAAGAATGTGTGAAAAAATACCCAGATATAATTAAAATAGAATCAATTGGAAAAACATGGGAAGATAGAGATATTATGTTAGCAACTATCTCTTTAAATGTGGAAAATGCAGATTTGAAACCTGCTATGTTATTTACTGGAACTGTTCATGCAAGAGAATGGATAGGAAATGAACTAGCAGTATCTTTTATAGATTTTTTGCTTTCTAATTACAGCTCAAATCCAAAAGTTTTAAAAACATTAACCAAAAATACACTTTATATAGTTCCTTGTCTAAATCCTGATGGTTTTGAATATAGTCGTACACATTTTTCTTTTTGGAGAAAAAATAGAAGAGAAAATGGTGATGGTACTTTTGGAGTAGATTTAAATAGAAATTTTAGTATTGGTTATCAAAAATCAAAAGATACAGCATCAAATGTTTATAGTGGACCACAACCTTTTAGTGAGCCTGAAACATCAGCTATGAAAGCTTTTGTTGATGGTAAAGATAATATCACTATTGCTTTAGATTATCACAGTCAAGGGAATGTATTTTTCCCTGCACATAAATTTAATCATGAAAGTGAAATTGAGGGGACAGATCTAAATACAATTTGTGCAAATATGAATTATGAGATTGGTAAGGTTACTGGACGAAAATATGGTATTCATAGAGGAAAACCACCTACTAAGCTTATAAGTGGTAGTGGTAGGGAGTATTATTATAGTAAAGGTATAATTTCTGTTGTTGTGGAAGTTGGAACTAGAAATATTCCAGATTTTATGCAAAATATGAAAGAATCAATTGATGAAAATATCCCAGCACTTTTAAGAACATTTGGTGAAGCACAAAACTATTCTAAAAATGCACCACATAGAGTAAAAGATTTTCATATAGAATCTTACACATCAAAAGAGGTTACACTCTCTTGGGATTATGAATGTAATAAAGATATTTATTTTCAAATTTTTAGAAATACTGAAAATAAAGAGGCTTGTAATCAATCAAATCTAATTTGTGAAACTTACAATACAAGTTTTACAGATATTCAACTTTTAAGTGGTACAGCATATTATTATTATATACGAGCAGTAAATAACTTAACTAAAGTAAAATCTCCATTTGCACCAAAAACAAAAATAAAAACTATGCTTGAGGCTGATGAGTTTAGTAAAACAATTTTTCCTGCTCCAACAGAAGTAGGATATGTATCAAGTAAACTTTTAGAAACAAATCGTAAACATTTTGGTTTAAATTCACTTTTTATAGGTGTAAATGAGACTAAAGGTACAAGTTATGGTGTGATGCAGTTCAATCTTGAAGGTATTCCAAAAGATGCAATTATAAAAGATGTACGAATATCTTTATATCCACTAAATAGAGTAAATGCAAAAATTGAAAAGTTTGGTGAATGGTCTATATCTTTTGTTGATAAAGAAAGCGTTGCTGAGCTTTGTGATTATGAGCAAATAGATAATGCAACTATTTTAGAAACACTTGGACAAAATATACCATCAGAGAAACTAACTCAAGGTATTTGGAGCCATTGGGATTTCAATAGTAATGAAAGAGATATTTTACAATCACAACTTGAAGATGGAAAAGTATTGTTTAAAATTTCAGGTCCAACAGAACTACCTGTAGGAAGAGATAGTCAAATGATGATGTTTGACCTAGGATATGGAAATTATGGTGGTGGAATACACTACAGACCTAGTATAGATATAAAATATACAATTCCTAGTCAAAGTATAACTATAGAAGCTTCAAAAGTTGTTTCTATAAAAGAAGATAGTATAGATGAAAATGAATTGATATGTGGATTTGATGCAAATAACTCTAAGATATATGGACTTATGGAGTTTGACCTAGATAGTTTACCAAATCCGCAACAAACAATTATCACAGATAGTTATATTCAAATTAAAAATAAAAGCACAACTAAAACAAAGCAAGATATCAGATATACAATGGAATTTGTAGATGTGGATGATATATCTTATAATAGTATAAAAAATAGAGATAGAATTGAATTTATTGGATATGAAGTAAGTAGAGGTGATCTACAAAAAAATAAAACACATAAATTTGTTTTTGATCATTTTTCAAAATTGGCACTAGAAGATGTACATGGTGAAAATAAAAATGCAAAATTTATCATAAAACCAACATCTTCAGATATAAAAAATCATATTGTCAACTGGTATGGATTTGACAATAAAAATAGCGTTAAATTAGTAGTAGAATATATAAATAGAAGAAAAAAAGCTGTATCACAAGTTACTAATCTAGAATTAACAACAGATAACAATAAAGTAAAACTTACATGGGAAAATCCAAAAGATGAAGATTTTAGAGGTGTTTATGTAGTTAGAAATAGGTTTCATAAACCAAAAAATCATCTTGATGGTGATAAAATATATGCAGGAAAAGATACTTATACATATGATGACTTTGGAAATGTAAATATTGGTAAATATTATGCTGTATTTACTTATGATGATGTTCCAAATTATAGTGAACCTGTAGTTATAAAGTATTAGGAGATAATATGTTGTTAAAGTTTAAAAACTGGTTTCCAAAAGTTAAAAAGTCAGCTTGGGTAGCACCTAGTGCTGATGTAATTGGAAATGTAAAAATAGGAAAAGATAGTTCTATTTGGTTTGGTGCAATTGTTCGTGGAGATGTGCATAAGATTAGAATAGGAAAAAGGACATCGATTCAAGATCTATCTATGATTCATGTTACACATTATAAAAACCCTGATATGTCAGATGGAAATCCTACAATTATTGGGGATGATGTAACTATAGGGCATAAAGTTATGCTTCATGGTTGTACAATAGAAAATGGTTGCTTAATTGGTATGAGTGCAACTATCTTAGATGGTGCAGTAATAGGTGAGGGTAGTATTGTAGGAGCTCATTCACTTGTAACATCAAATAAAGTGTTTCCCTCACATAGTTTAATCATGGGTAGTCCTGCAAAAGTTGTTAAAACTTTAAGTGAAGAGGATGTTCAAGGTTTAATAGAACATGCAAGAAGATATGTGGAGTTTAAAAAAGAATACCATCATAATTCCTAAAATAATGTTATTTTGGAATTATTTCCAAAACAACATCTTTTATCTCTATAGCTATATCTTCGGTGATAGTTTCTTGCCATACAGGAAGTATAGCTTCAAAATCTAGATTAAACTGTTCTTCCATCTTTTCATCAAAATAGGTATCATCTTTTATTTTTTCATAAACTATATCTGTAAATGGTTGAGCATTTAACAATCCTTTATCTGCTTCTACAAAATCATTTAACATCTGGGCAAATGCAGTAAATCTTAAATGTTTATCAAATTTATCATCAAAATCATCTTGTGAGGATAGATGTAATACTATTTCGTGTATCGATTCAAAAACTTTATTACTATCTATTTGTAAATTTAACTCTTCTAGTTTTTTGTGTGTTTCATCTAAATCTTTAATAGTTTGAAAAACTATATTTCCTAAACCTAATTGATAATATAATTGGTATTTACATATACTATCAACTAACTTTTCTTGTGTAAAATATTTATCTATTGCTTGTTTTAATTTCATAGTGGGATTGTATCGAATTAATTCTTAAGTGGTACCAGTGACCGGACTTGAACCGGTACGCCCGAAGGCAGCGGATTTTGAATCCGCCAAGTCTACCATTCCATCACACTGGCACTTATGAGAGTGGAAGTATAGCAATATACTCTTTAAATACTGATAAGTTTTTTAGTATTATTTTGTTTTAATGATAGCTGATTTGATGTATATAGTTTGAAATACTTTTCAATCTCCTCTTTTACCATATAATTTTTATTTTGGTCAAAAAAGTTAAAGAAACCAAATTGTTCTATGATAAAATAGTCTATCTCGTCTAAAATATTTTTATCATTATCTTTAAACATCATAGTTTTATTTTCAATGGACTGTATAAGTTGATTTTTTTCTTTTATATTGTTTGTTTGTGTCTCTATGGTATGTAGGAGTAATTCTCTTTTTTTATATAAATCATCGACCCTTGATGCTTGAGGCAACATAGCAGTGGTTATATTTTCATTTATCATTTTATCTGCATAATGGATAAATTTTATATATGTCATATACCCTTTTTTATTTACAATATTGTCTTTATCTAGATTTATATTTTCTAATAAATATTTTAGATTGTTATCTTCAATTTTTTCTATTCTCTCAACTATAAAATCTTTATGAAAAATAATATCAAAGTCTATGATTTGTTTTGTGATAAGATTATAAAACTTAAGCTGTGTTTTCGTCATTTTCTAATACCTCTGTATCTATTATATCATCACTTTTATTATTTAGCATAAATTGACCATTGTCACTATCTATTTTAAATAATAATATCTCCTCTTTATTAAAATCAGGGTGCATAACATCTTGCCATCCAATTCCAGGAATAGATATATCTTTAAGATAATAATCTTCTAGCCATTTTATCCCTTTTTCAAACTCTAGCCAATCTTTTATCCTATCGCTTACATCTTTTGCTTTTCTAAAATCCCATCTATAGTCTGCTTTTTGTTTCTGTTTTGTACTTTGCTCTTTTGGTTTAAATTGCTTATGATTGATACACCAATTTTCCCATACTTTTTCCCACGATACTTTTAAGTCTCCATTTGAAATATAGTGATTTTTAAATTTTATAAACTCTAGCTCTCTGTTTTCTTTATTTATATATTTTTTTGATATTTCTAAAAAATCTTTGTTTAATTTAATATCTTCGTCAATTGTGGTTTTAATAAGATGTTGTTTATATTTATTTTTGTTTAATACCCATCTTTTCCAAACAGCTTCCCAATCACTATTTATAGTAGCTTTACTTTGATAGTAGAGTTTAAAGTCTTCAAACATCTCTTCAACATCTAATACAAATTTTGATTTAGCAAATTGGTTCATCTCATAAGTTAAATTAAAATTATCAGGAATTATAGAAGATTCATTTAGTTTTGTTTTTGGTTTATATACTTTAATTGTAGAAGAATTAGTAATTGTATCTGTATCTGTATCTAGTAATATATCGGATGATTTTCCAGCACATAAATTAAATTCACTACTGCAAATATTGTTATTTGATGTTTCAGACATAGGTATTGATGATTGTTCTTTTTTTATTTTTATGGTTTCTAAAATATTTTCTACTATAGTATTATATCTCATCTCTATAGTATGTATATCTAAAGATAAATCTAAAGAATCAATCTCTTTGGAAAATTTATCTTTAATTTGAGACTTAAAATTATCCATTAGTATTTATTGATATTATTTAAAAAGGTTAGTTGGACTATTTTTTAATCTTTGCACTTCAGAACCTATATTATCTTGTCTCATAAAATGCTCACCTATTAAAAATGCATCACAACCAGCTTCACTAAGCTCTTGTATGATTTTTTGGTCTGTTACACCACTCTCCGCTACAATTATTTTACCGTTTGGTATCATAGGGATTAGTTCATGACACAGATTCATATCCATCTTAAATGTTTCAAGATTACGATGATTTATACCAATAATATGAGCTCCACATGCCATAGCTTTTTTTAAGTCATCTTTATCATGAATTTCAACTAATACCTCAAGACCAACATATAAAGCATAGTCATATAACTCTTGTAGCTCTTTTTTTGATAATGCTTTTGCAATAAGTAATATAAAATCAGCTCCATATACTAATGCTTCAACTATTTGATACTTATCAACAATAAAATCTTTTCTTAAAAGTGGAGTATCTACATATCTTCTTATACCTGTAAGATATTCTAAATCACCTTGAAAAAAGTGTGGTTCTGTTAATACAGAAATCGCATTTGCCCCATTTTTACTATATGCTTGAGCAATAGATAAAGGGTCAAAATCTTCTCTTATTACCCCTTTACTAGGACTTGCTTTTTTAACTTCAGCAATAATCCTAATAGGCTCCTCTTTTGTAGCTGTTAAGTATGGCTTTACATCTCTTGGAGGATATGGATTGTAAGCTAAACTTCTACCTAACCAGTCTACATTATATTCTTTTTTTCGTATCTCTAAATCATATTTTGTTTTTTCTATAATGTCATCTAATATCATCTATTTTTTCCCTTTATTACATTTTTCAATTTGATCCCAGTGAAATTTTATTTCTGGGTCTTTTAATCCTGTTACTCTAATAACTTTTGACATAATCTTTAATGCATCTTTACATTTTTTGAGTTTATAATAACCCCAAGCTAAAGAATCTAAATAAGCTATATTATTAGGGCTAGTTTTTAAAGCTTTTTTTACTAAAGATATACCTTTTTTTACATCAATCTCAAAATCAATAAGTAGATAACCATAATAGTTCTGATAGCTTGCGTTATTTATACCACTACTTAATGCTAGTTCAAAATTTGCAATAACATTTTTCATAACTTTTCGCTTATCTTTTGCTAGTTCAAATCTATACATAGCTATTTTACCTAGTAGTTCTGGTTTTTTTGTTTTTCTATATAGTTTTTTAGTTAATTTTAATGCTTTTGTTAATTGATTATTTTGATAATATAAATTTATCAGTTTTGTATTATTTATCTTTGTCTCTTCTAAAAATTTAATAGCTTCATTGATATCTTTTTTTTCTAAAAGAGAAACCATTAGATTTTGAATAAATAGAGTTGTTTTATAAAGTGCAGGGTTATTTTTATATTTATTGTACATCCTCTTTAAGATGGATATCATTCCATCAATATTGCCTTGCTCTTGATATATTAACATCAATTTATTACATACAGGACCACTACACCCCTTTGTTTGTAAAAATGTTTCTAAATATGCTAGTGCAACATCTTTTTTATTTAGATAAGAATACAATACATTTGTAAGTTTTAATAATGTACTTTCATTTTGATTTTGAGCATAAGCACTTTCATAATAAATTAGTGAGTTTTTGTAATCTTTTTTTGCATAATATATATTGGCAACTATCTCATAACTATTTGCATTTTTAAACTCTTTTAGAAGCTCTAAAGCTTTTTCTAAAGCACTATTTGTTTTATTTTGCGATAGTAGTGTTATGATTATTTGTTGAGAGTAGTATTCTTTGTTTTTAGTAAATTTTTTAAGTGCAGTTTGTGAAAGATCATACATATTTTTATACTTTTTGGTTTTATAACTATATATAATTGCCTTTTTGATATAAGTTTCTTTTTTTGTTAGATTATATAATTTGGTATAGTATTTTAAACTATCTTTATATTTTTTATTTTTTTCACTATCAAGAGCAAGCATAATATATAGATCCTCTTTATGATCTATAGTTGATGCATTTGTATATGGTTGTTTAGCACAACTTACCGAGCTAAATATTAAGACTATAAAAAGTATTATTCTACTATAGCTGGACACTCTTGTTTTACCTCTTTAATATTATTTTTAAAATATTCCCAAAAAGGGAAAGTTTTGCATTGACTAGGTCTTGCCTCATATATACCACACTGCTTTTTTTCTAAATCAAAAAATTCACAAGCATAGTTATTTGGAGATATTTGTTTCTCTTTTAAAGAATATTTATATCCAATTTTTAAAAGGTATCTTTGACCAAGTTCCTCTATAGAGATATCTAAATGAGATGCTAGTTTAACACACTCTTGTTTGGTAATCCAAATATATCCAGACTCACCAATACAACAGTTACCTTCACAAGTAGAACATTTTAGTTCATCAAATTTATATGGGTAATCTTTATGTTCTAACATCACAATATCTTTTATATCTATTTTAAAGGTATTATTATAACTTAAAATTGCTTAACAGTTATTCTAATTCACACTTTATACTATGAGTAGCACATTTAGTATATATATTATCTACCTCTTGTGTAAACTTGCCATCACTATTAAACATAATAAGTGGTGGCATAATTTTAAGTTTTGATTTTGAATTATTTCTTGCATATATCATCACTAAACTTGCCTCTTTTTGACTGTTTGGATGTAAAAACTGAATAGAATCTATATTTAAAGTTGTTTTATCAATATTATCTATGATTTTATCTAATTGTTTAGCATCATAACAAAAGAAGAATTTGCCATTTTGTTTTAATATTTTTGCCGTTTTTTGTATAAATTTATCTAGTGGCATACTATCGTTGTATCTAGCTATTTTTAAGCTTTCATTTTCACTTTTTATAACATCACTATGATAAAATGGGGGATTAGATACTATATATTCAAATTGTTTGTTAAAATCACAACTTATTAAATCATTTTTATATAAATTGTTTTTTATACCATTTGTTTCACTATTTTTTTGTGATAAAAACTGAAAATTACTTTGTATTTCACATTGGTTTAGATTTAATTTTGGATAATCTCTGGCAACTAAAAGTCCAAGAACACCACTACCTGAACCAATATCAAGAAGTTCACCTTGTATATTTTTATATATCTCAAGGTTTTTACAAATAAAATTATATAAAAAATGGGTATCGCTATTGTAGCAATACCCATTTTTAGGTTGATATAAAGTTAATGCTTTAACTAAACTTTTAGTGTAGCTCATCGTTTAGTGTAACTTCTCTTGTACTTCTCATAGCAAGATATGTTCCAGTTGTAGAGTCTTGTCTGAAGTGAATACCATTTAATCCTTGAAGTCCATCTGCTCTCATAACATTTGAAAGTGTTGCTTCTGGGTTAGCTTCTTGAATTTTTGTAAGCTCTTCATCTGAAATAGATATTTTAGTTCCCGCAAATATAGAGATACCACCATCAACAATACAAGCATCACCTACAGGGATACCAGTAGTTGAGTTAGCTCCAAGAAGAGTATTTTCTCCTATAGATATAGGGTTTCCATCAGTTCCAGATAAAACGCCAAGGATAGAAGCTCCACCACCAACATCAGAACCAGCTCCAACGATAGCAGAAGATGAAATTCTACCTTCAACCATAACAGGACCTAATGTTCCAGCATTGAAGTTAATATAAGAAGCCCCTGGCATTACAGTTGTTCCAGCAGCTAATTGAGCCCCAAATCTTACTTTTGAAGTATCTAAAATTCTAGTATTATCAGCAGGTATAACATGAGACAAAAATCTTGGGAATTTATCTACCATATCAATAGTAGGATATTTACCAGTTAATTTAAGTGTCAGTTCATTCGCTCTTAACCAATCTAATTCAATAGGATTATTTCCAGCCCATGCAACATTGTGAAGTAGTCCAAATGCACCATTTAAATTAATTTTTCTCAACTCTGCTTTTCCAGTTGATAGTGCATATAACTTTAAATAAGCAGTTTCAACTGAAGCTGGATTTGCATCTTCAAATATAAATACAACTTTAAAATCATTTGCACTTAAACCTAATTCTCTAGGTAATGCAGAAAGATTTAATACTAATTGTACATTTTTATGAGCCTCACCTGTAGCTTCTTCAACATATGGGTTAAAACTATTTATACAGTTTGCTACAAAATCATCTGTAATATCTAAAACTAATTCACTTTTAGTAGTATCTATATCTACACCAGAACTTTTTAAAGCATCCATAAAAATAGCTGCTGAGCCAAAGTTTTCATTCCAGTTAACTACTGGATATGTAGCTTGTAGTATTTTATCATTGTTTAACTGACCTCTATCTACTCTAGCAATTCCAAAACCAATTGGGTTTTTGTACCATGATTGTGATTGGATATCTACAACTTTTGCTTTAAATTCTTCTTGAGTTTGTATCATTTATGTTCCTTTAGAGATGCTCTCTTTATTTATATTTCGTGATTATATCTTAATTTATTTTAATTTATAGTGCTACTTTAAACTAATTTAGTTAAAATCCAACAAATATAAAAAATAGAAATTAGGAATTATTTAAATATGGAAGAACTGATAAAAGATTGGGGTTATATTGTATTGTTTTTATACTCTTTTGGTGGAGGTTTTGTAGCATTAGTTGTTGCAAGTATATTGGCTTATGGTGGTGAGTTAAATATCTTCATAGTATTAGTAGTTGCAGGAGTTGCAAACTTTATAGGTGATCAGTTTTTATTTACAATAGCTAGAAACAATAAAGATCAGGCTAAAAAGATGATGCAAAAGCATCGAAGAAAAATTGCTATGGCACATCTTCTGATGAGAAAATATGGCTCTTGGGTTATATTTTTACAAAAATATATCTATGGTATAAAAACTCTTATCCCTTTAGCTATGGGACTTACAAAGTATGATTATAAAAAGTTTATCTTTTTTAACTTTTTTGCTACAGTAGTTTGGACGCTTGTTGTAGGTTTATCTGCATATATGTTGGGTGAACTTGTATATACATATATTGATGAGTTTAAAACTTATGGATTAGCGGTTATAGTATTAATTTTACTGACAGTAATATATCTATTTAGGAAGTTAAGTAAATAGATTTATATATTAATATAAAAAACCAAAAAGATATAGTGGTATTTTGTTACCAAATCCTATCTCTAAGTTATCAGCAACGACAAAACTATTGGGTATATCTTTTATTTGTTTAAAACTTTTATCTTTACCACCAATTTCTATGTTATATTTATTTTCAAGAAGAAAATCACCTTTTTTTGATGCAAGTAGATTATCATCCAAAAAACTTTTATTTTTATGTAAATTATAGTAGTTATTAAATTGAGTTGCGAAAAAACTCTCTCTTATAGTGCCTGTTTCTATATTATTACAATATGCATAGTTTAGATTTGTATTTGATAGGTATATTTTTGCTGGTTTATTAAAAATATTGTCACCTTTTGCTTTATGATGAAGTATGTTAAATATTTTACCACGACTTAAATAATAGATATATTGATAGAGTGTGTTTCTATTTATTTCAATTTTGGAAGAAAGTTTTGTTATGTTGAGTTCATAAGGTTTAGAGGCACAGATAAGTCCTACTAACTGTTTTAGTTTTATAACAAACTTTGGCTCTATATTGAAAATATATGCCAAATCATGCTCTATGGTTGTATTTATAGTTTCATTTAGTTTTATTAAAAAAGTACTCTTTGATGTTTGAAAGTAAAATGGATAATAACCATATTGCAAATATTCGCTCCAAAACTCAAAAGGTTTTACTTTTGTAGATATTTGGGATGCTATATCTGTATGATTTGATAATATATCTTCTAAAGAGTATTTTTCAAACTTTATATCTGTTTTTAACTCCAAAAACTCTCTAAAACTCATACCTCCAAATCTATAAAGTATTGCCCTTCTACTCAAATCTGCTTTTGAGTGTTCAAGTTTAATGGCATTGCTACCACTAAAAAGAACTTGTATATCAAAACAGTCATATATCATTTTTAAATGCTTTTCAAAATCTATTATATGGTGTATCTCGTCAACAACCAAAACTTTCCCACCAACTTTTACAAATTCTTCTGCAACTTCATAAAGTTTTACATTGTTTAGGAGTAGAAATTCAGCACTTATATAAAGTTTTTTATCATATCCTAAATCTAATTCATTAAGGTATTGCAATAAAAATGTTGTTTTACCTATCCCTCTATCACCTATAATTCCAATAAGTTTATTATTAAAATCAACTTCATCAAAAAAATATCTTTTATATTCTATATTTTGGTTATTTAGAAGAGAAATTGAATAGTGCTGAAGCTGTTCTAACATATATAATCCTTTTTGCTTATCACATAAAGCAAATTATAGCTATTTCTTTCTTAATTTTGGAGTTTTATGATTATTTTACCAATTAACTATAATATCGACAAATACTTCCGTTAATTTCTCAACCTCTTTTACTGATGTTCTTTCATCTACCGCATGAATTGTATCATTTATCACACCAAACTCAACAGTATCTATTTTAAACTGCCCAAAAAATCGAGCATCGCTAGTACCTCCAGCAGTACTTAACTTAGTATTAAGATTGACAATATTTTTTATAGATTTTTGAATATTTTTTACTACTTTGGTATTTGAGTCTGTTACAAAAGGGTATGATCCTTGAGTAAGTTTTAGTGTATAATCTAAATCTTTAAATTGTTTAGTGATAAAAGTTTTAATAGTTTCTTGTGTAGTTTTTGTTGAGTTTCTAACATTGAACATCATATTTAATCTATTTGGTGTTACATTTGTAACCTCCATACCAGATCTTATATCAGTAACTACAAATTGACTTGGAGCAAAAAATTCATCACCATTATCAAGATTGTATCCAGCTATATTTGGAAGTATATTTGATATTTTATGTATAGGATTTATTGCTTTTTCAGGGTAAGCAGCGTGTCCTTGTTTGCCTTGAAGTTCTAAATAACCATTTATACTTCCTCGACGACCAACTTTAATAGCGTCACCAAATATCTCTTCACAAGTGGGTTCTGCAACTATTGCTGATGTTGGTAAAAGGTTTATATCTTTTAGATGCTCTAGAACTTTTACTGTCCCATTTATTGCATCACCCTCTTCATCAGAAGTTAAAAGGATAGATAATGTTCCATTGAAATCTTTTGCATTTTTACAAGCATATAAAAAAGCAGCTACTCCACTTTTCATATCTTGAGTTCCTCGTGCAGTTATAATTCCATCTATAACATCAGCTTTAAATGGATCTACACTCCACCCTTGCCCAGTTGGAACTACATCTATATGTCCTGCGAAACATAAGTGTTCATTAGAGTCATTGAATTTTTTATAATAAAATCTATTTGTAACATCTTCTATGTCAAGTTTGATACAGCTCCATTGCTCACCTAGATATTCATCTATAAAGTTATATATCCCTGCATCATTTGGTGTTATAGATCTATATTGTAAAAGTTTTTGAAATAATGGTATTATTTTCATATGTTTGGCTATTTCCTATTTTATTTTTTGGTAATTTTAGCTAAACTAAACTTTTAAAATTAAAAATAAATTAAAATTAAGGAAATTAAGTATATGCATTTAGATATGACACCAGAAGTAATAGTTTCTCAACTCGGACTAGGTTCTAGTAATTCTGTTATGGAACAAACAACTACAACAATTAACAACACAAAAGATTTTGATAAGTTTTCAAAACATATAATAAGTTTAAATGATAAGTTAAAACATATGCACGCTTATGTTGCATTGTCAAATAGTGAATCATACTTTAAAGTGAAATGTGAAAATACAGATAGTGCTGAGATTATAAAAGAGTTTAATGATGAATTAGATCATTGGTCAGATAAATATGATGTTAGTTTAAGAAAAGTTGACAATAAAGAAGTATATTACATCATAGGGAAAAACTAATTATGTTAGTAGCACCATCTATATTAAGTGCAGATTTTGGAATATTAAATGAAGAGATAACTGCCATTTGTGATGGTGGTTGTGACTTAATTCATGTTGATGTTATGGATGGGCATTTTGTACCAAATATGACTATTGGTCCAGTTGTTGTAAATGCAGTAGCTAAAATAGCTACAAAGCCTTTAGATATTCATTTTATGGTTGAGGACAATAACTTTTTTATAGATTTATATGCACATTTAAAACCAAAATATATATCTTTTCATATTGAGAGTGAAAAACATCCACATAGAGTTATTCAAAAACTAAGAGCATTGGATATAAAACCAGCAATTGTTTTAAATCCACATAGCACACCAGAATCTATAGAATATCTACTTGAAGATTTAGATATGGTACTTTTAATGTCTGTAAACCCTGGATTTGGTGGACAAAAGTTTATCACATCAGTTGTAGAAAAAGCTACAAAACTAAAAAAACTTATAAATAAAAGAAATCCAAACTGTTTAATTCAAGTTGATGGTGGAGTAAATGATAAAAATATACAAGAGCTTAAAGATGCTGGCGTTGATGTAGTTGTAGCTGGTAGTTATGTGTATGGGGCAGATGATTATAGTAAAGCTATCAAGTCACTTCAAATATAGGTTATTAAGCATAGATGAAAAGAACAAGAGTTAAAATTTGTGGTATTACAAATCTAAAAGATGCCATAGATGCTGTTGAAGCTGGAGCAGATGCTTTAGGTTTTGTTTTTTATCCTAAATCACCTAGATATATATCCCCTACAGATGCAAAAGAGATTATAAAACAACTACCACCATTTGTACAATCTGTTGGACTATTTGTAAATACAAATCCACCTCAAATAGATTTTATGGCTAAATTATCAGGGGTTGATATTGTTCAGATACATTTTGATTGTGATGAGCGATTTTTTAAAAGTTTACAAACAAAACATTTAAAAGTTGTTCGTGCAAAAACAAAAGAAGATATTTTAAAATATAAAGATGAATATCGTATAGTTGATGCTTTTGTTGAAAGTTATGGTGGAGAGGGAAAGCGACTAAATCTTGATTGGTTTGATGGTATTGATTGTTCTAAAATTATACTTGCAGGTGGACTAAATAGCCATAATATAGAAGAGTTAAAACAATATGGCTTTTACTCTTTAGATGTAAGTAGTGGTGTAGAACTAAAAAAGGGTATTAAAGATAAACAAAAGATAATAAACTTCGTAAACAAAGCAAATGAATTATCTAAATAAACTAATATCTAGTTTAAATAAATCCCCTTTAACTATTATACAGTTTAACCAAATTCTAATGAAGAGTGATACTTTCTTTGATAATGTTGAACTTGAAAAAGAGTTGCTTCTATCAAATGGTTTTCCAATATATTTTGACGATAAAAATGTTTATTTAAAAACAAAAACTACTAAAATAAAAGATCAAGTTTTTTGTATTGTAGATATTGAAACGACAGCAGGAAATGCAAGAGATGGACAGATAATAGAACTTGGTGCATTAAAATATAAAAATGGTCAAATAATTGAAAAGTATGAATCATTGGTCAATGTAAAAGATATACCATTAAAAGTTCAAGAGATCACAGGAATAACACCTTGTATGACACACAACGCTCCAAATATTCAAACAGTTCTGGAAGAGTTTAAAATATTTTTAGAAGATGATATATTTGTAGCTCATGCTATATCTTTTGATTATAAATTTATAAGTGAGAGCTTTAAAAAATACAATTTAGGTCAGTTATGCAATAGAAAGCTCTGTACGATAGATTTGTCTGAAAAGTTAATAGAGGCAGAGCGATATGGATTAAAGTACCTTAAAGAGCATCTAGGAATCGATGATGGTGAACATCATAGAGCTTTTAGTGATGCTTACTGTACAACTAAAGTTTTGGAGGAGTGTTTAAAATTGTTACCAAAAGATATTGTACATAGTGAAGAGCTTATATCTTTTAGTAAAT
>JAYEIM010000370.1:0-1952 GCA_034660095.1 Campylobacterota bacterium
ATGGAATACCTGCAAATATTATTAAAGATATATTTAATCCATACTTTACTACAAAAGAGGATAAAGGCACGGGTATTGGTCTTTATCTAAGTAAAACCATTATAGAAGATGAGATGAATGGTAAAATTACTGTTCAAAATATAGACAATGGAGCATATTTTACAATAACGCTTCCGTTGTCTTAATATAAAAGCTTACTCCCAATCTAATAGTCGCTGTTGTCCTGTAAGGTTTCGTATATGTGTAACATCTTGGCTCATCTCTATAACACCTCTATAAGTTCCCTCTTCATCTCTAATTGCAAAGTATTGAATATGTATAAACTTACCTTTAAACTCTATCCAAAACTCAGCTTCATCTCGTCGTCCTGCTTTAAACTCTCTTAATATCATTAAAACCTGATCAACACTTTTAGGAGGATGGCAAAACTTTACTTCTCTACCAATAATTCCTGCACTTCTTGGGAAAACTCTATTTTCACCACGATTATAAAACAATACAATATCATTTTCATCTACATATGTTAAATCAACAGGCATAAATTGAAGCATAAGATTTAATTGGTCTTCAAGTAGATATCCTTCGTTTAATTTTATTCTACCATCTAAAGAAAAAGGCAATTTTCTTCTTTTTGTATCTTCACCTGGATGAATATATTCTGGACTTTGTTTAGCTGGATATTGAGTTGGGACCTCTTCAAACATCCAACCAATCTCTTCATCCCCTCCTCTCATCTCTTTCCAGTCATCAGCACTTAATAAATTCATAGCATTTGGTAAAAGCCTATGCTCCTCTACTTGCATAAGATGATCGATTGTTTTAAATACTTTTTGTAGTAATTGTGAAATAGACAATATATCTTTTTTTGAAATAGCTTTTTTTATCTCTCTAATATCATCTCTAATATCATCATGCATTGCCCACATATTTTGGCTTGGACTTGTCCATCCATATGTTTCAAGATATGGAAAAAGTTGATTTTCTTTTCGTGCATAATGTTTTTCAATTAAACACAATTGTTTAAATAGTGTTAAAAATTGTTCAAAGTTATTTTTTATATTTATATTGTTTATATTTTCAATTATATCTTTTATTAATCCATTTTCTTCCATATATACTCGTACTGGATGACCATCTGGTAAACCTGTATCATCTTCATTATTATTTAAAAATTCACTCATTTTATTCCTTTAATTTAGTGGGTTGAATTGTATCATTTTAAAGTCTTTATTTGCTTAAAATAGATGGGTATAGATTTGTAAAATTTTTTGATGAAATAAAACCAGATATTGGTTCTGTTAAAAATGATTCATCTTTAGAATTAACAAAAAATAAGCTTGGAAACTCAAGAGTATAAAACATCTCTATAGGGTAATCATTTTTATCTTCATAGGTTACAATTACACTAATATATTTATCATTTATTTTATCAATATAATTTTGGTTTATAAGTGTGGTTTGTAACATTTTTTTACACTTATCACAATTTTCTTTTCTAAGAAATATCATTAGATTTTTATTCTCTTTTTTAGCTAATAACAATGCTTTTTCATAGTCCCATTTCCAATTTATATAAGATGCATAGGTGAAATTATTAAATAGTAAAAATAAACTTACAAAATAAAAAAGTTTAATAGTCTATTCCAAAATCAACTACATCACCCTCTAAGATTTTAAGAAATTCTTCTATTTGAGATATCTGCTCTTTTGTTAAGTCAATACCAAGCTGATACTTGCCCATTATAAATATTGCCTTATCTAAATTTTCTACCATACCATTATGAAAATAAGGTGCCGTTTGTGTTATATTTCGTAGAATTGGAACTCTAAACCTTTTTTAGCCTTTTTATTTATGGCATTGTTATCACCTTCTAAAAATTTATCAAAATCACCTCTTGTAACCAATATCTTTTCATATGTCGCTATAATTTTTGTAACATTGTCAAAAGTGA
>JAYEIM010000370.1:2052-27422 GCA_034660095.1 Campylobacterota bacterium
TCTAAACCTTTTTTAGCCTTTTTATTTATGGCATTGTTATCACCTTCTAAAAATTTATCAAAATCACCTCTTGTAACCAATATCTTTTCATATGTCGCTATAATTTTTGTAACATTGTCAAAAGTGATTGAGCTATCATTTTTAAATATCTCTTTAAATTGTTCTATATAATTTTGATTTTCTTTTACTCTTTGGACTATAAGCTCTGGTGTTGAAGCCATCTCGAAAGGAGCTTGTGCGGGACCTTTAGCTTGATGTGCAAGATTTGGACTACTTGCATCCCAAAAAAGTTTTGTTGCAAATGGAGAGTTTAGTACTGTTGGGGTGTTTAGGTGATGTGGATTTTCAAGACCGTTATGACCTATTGCTGTTGGTTTTCCATCCTCTCCACCTTTGTTTATATCATGACAAGTAGCGCAACTTATTTTTCTACTAAGACTTAAGTTTTTATCATTAAAAAGTAATTTTCCTAACTTTATTTTTTCTATTGTAATTGGATTTTCATTGTTATCAAAAAGTTTTTTTATCTCTTTATAGTTATTAGGTACAGGATCTAAACCTTTATCCAAAGCTATTTGTCTTAATATATCATCCACAGCATAACTAACTTCTAATATTATAAAAAAAGTTAATAAAAATTTTATCATATTGTGTCTCTTTTTATTTTATATATTATTTAATTCCAAAAAAAGTTTCTACCCAAATTCTTTCTTCAGGTAAATGAAAAGCTATTTTACCAATCTCTTTTCCCTCTTTATCCATTACAATTAGATCATTCTCAACTATTTTTAATGACTCTTTTCCCCAACCTTTTTCAAGCTGTTCTAATCTTGTAAATACTTGATCAATGGGTGGTTTCTCTTTTGTTTTACTACCCTTCATCATAATCTGAAATCCACCAACCCTTTTTTCTAAATAGTATGGATTATACTTTTTCAATTCTGTATAGATTCTCTTATTTTTAGCTTCAGGTTGTGCATCTTGGAGTGCTTTAAACCCTAGTCCAAAAAACAAAATTGTAAGTGCAATTATAAAGTATTTACTTACTTTCATTATCTGTTTTCCCATGAAGTTATATATTGTTCAGCTTTTTTATCTAAAAATTCCATTCTTTCTTTCCCTTTTGGCATTGTTTTTCTATAGTTTTTCATCTCTTTTAAAAAGTCACCTATAGAATCAGGTATTAGTCTTTGTAAAAATTTTCTTAAATGCTTTGCCATAGCAGGTGAACTACCACTAGTTGATACAGCTATAGTCAAATCATCTTTTTTTATATAAGACGGAAATATAAAATCACAATAGTTTACACTATCTACACTATTACATAAACAATTAGGATATGTTTTAGCTTCATTGAATATCTCCTCTTGTAAAGGTATATCATCAACAGCAACTATCACTATCCCAAAATCCTTAATATCAGTTTTTTTATAAGTTCTATTTTCATATACTAAATTATTATCATCAATCATCTGTTTCATATAATCACTAAGTTTTGGTGCTATAACTTTTATATTTGATGTAAAATCAAGTAAATGTTCTAGTTTTTCACTAGCAATATACCCACCTCCAACTATTAAAATATCCATATTATCTAGTTTGATAAAAGCTGGAAAATAAGCCATATAAGTACCTTTTTTATTTATTTGTATTAGTTTAGGATTTTATCATAAAACTAATTAAGAGATATTGACTTAAATTAACTTTTATATAATATATATTTGATACAATCTATTTTAAAATTAAATATGAAGAAGAGATTATGACAAAAGAGATTTTATTTAGAGTTCAAAAAAATTTTCCGCTAACTGCAAAACCATTTGAAGCAATCGCAAAAGAGTTAGATATTACTGAAGATGAAGTTATATCTATCATTCAACAACAAAAAGATGAAAAAATTATTAGACAAACATCAGCTATATTTGATACTAAAAGTTTAGGATATAAATCATCACTAGTTGCATTTGAGATAGATGAAGATAAAATTGATGATGCAGTTGAAATTATAAATACCCATCCAGGTGTTTCACATAACTATGAACGAAACCATAAATTTAATATATGGTTTACTATGGCTTGCTCACCTGAAAGTAAGATAGGTCTTGATAAAACTATAAAAATTTTAGCAAAACTTACAAATGCAAATGCATTTATAATGTTACCTACACTAAAACTATTTAAAATATCTGTTAAACTTGACACTACAGGAAAAGGTGATAAAAAAGAAAAAATAGTAAAAAAAGAAAAAGTTGCAATAGAGATGACACCATTACATATGAATGTTATTAAGCTTTTACAAAACGATATTACCATTAAATCTGAACCTTTTGAAGATATAATAAAAACTTTAAATATTACATACGAAGAATTCTTTAAAATAGTTGATGAGCTACAACAAAGTGGTATGATGAGAAGATTTGCTTCTATTCTAAACCATAGACGAGCAGGATTCAATGCAAATGCAATGGTTGTATGGGATGTAGATGAAAAAAATGGTGAACAAATAGGAAAAACTGCTGCAGAATTTTCAGCTGTTAGCCATTGTTACTTAAGACCAAAATATGAAAATTGGCAATATAACTTATTTACAATGGTTCATGGCAAAACAAAAGAGGAAACAAATGTAGTGATTGCAGATATTGAAAAAGAGATAGAATCAAAATCTCATATGCCTTTATACTCATCTAGAGAATTTAAAAAAATAAGACTTAAATATTTTACTGATGATGAACAACAATGGGAAAGTAAAAATATAAAAATTGGGGAAGAATTATAATGCAAAACTTTCTCGAACTTGAAGGTGGTTATCTACTAATCGGGTTATTTGCAGTTGGTGCAGCTATATTTGTGGGAACTCGTCCTTTTGTGGGAAATGGTCAAGCTTGGAAAAAAACAGTTCCTTTTGTTTTAATAACAATGATTGGATTTATTAGTGTACATTACTGGGTAACTACAAATAGAATGGCTGATGTAAAGTATAGATTTATTAATGGCGGAGCTATAATTTGTGAAAATAAAACTCAAAGAACCGTAAAGCAATCAATTATAATTGACCCTAACCTACCAGAACAATGGAGGCTTATAGGTGATGAGTTTCATTCTACAAATTTTGAAAGAGGCTTTCATAGTGCTAGATGTTTGGAATATTTTTATCCTACACCTTCTAAATAAAACTAATGAGAAGAATTACTTTTTTTCTTCTTTTTTATAACTAACTGTTTTCTAGCTTCTTTTCCTGTACATCTTTCTGATGCTCTATAATGGATAGATCTATTATCTTTAAAACAGAATTTTTTTAAGTCAATTGTATTTTTCAGCTTAAATCTACTTTTCTTTTTTTTCTTTGCTTTGTATGCTAACTCTTCACCAACAAATATTAAATCATTATTTCCAGAGCTTATATTAATTTCAGATTCTTTAAGAGAATTAAAACCTAATTTATATACTATTCCCATAAGAGTATCACCCTTTTGAACTGTATATGTGCTAGAAGAAGAAGCCAAAAGAGAACTTGAACTCAATAATAATGTCATACCAGTAACAACAACAACTTTTTTAAATAGTTTCATATCATAACCTTTTTAGTTTATATTTAAAATAATAACATCTTTAAAATAATAACTAATTGATATATATCAATTTAATCTTATAATTGATACAAATCAATGTGATTTTAAAACTATTATTATAATATTCGATAATTTTATTTATAAGGAAAGAAAATGGAAAAAATATTTTTATTTTTATTATTTTTAGGAAGTTTATACGCAACATCTGAGTTTGAAACAAGCAAAACATGTAAAGGGTGTCACCCTACAATTTATAGTGAATTTTTTGAATCAGCACACAGAAAAGGTTCTATATTTGAAGATGATATCCATAAAGCAATATGGGATTTACATCCAGACAAAGAAAAAAATATATACACTTGTAATGAGTGTCATACACCTTCTGATACGAGAATTCAAAATGCATTAGATAATGAGAAAAGTGCAATGCCTGCAAAAGATATTGCACAAACGCAAGAAGCGATTGGATGTGTTTATTGTCATTCAATTACAGATATTGAACAACATACAACTCCTTATGATAAAAATATATTGACAAAAGAGCCTAAAATGATATTTGCAGCAGATACAAATAATCGTAATGGCAAAATTATGTTTAAAGAGGAGAAAAGTTTTTTTGGTATGGTTAAAAAAACAGTTGGGTCTCCATTTCATAATATAGACTATTCTAACAAAGGATTTTATACAGGAAAAATGTGTATGGGATGTCATGCTCACTTTGAAAATTCTCATGGACACAATGTATGTACAGTAGATGAATCAGGGGCTTCAAATGAAGAAAAAAACTGTATTACTTGTCATATGCCACAGGTTAAAGGTAGTGCAACAACTATTAAAATTACTAAAAAACATGCATATCATGGATTTGCTGGTGTTAGAAACAAACCAGAGTTATTATCTCAATATCTTAAAATAGAGTTTGATAAAATTGGTAATAGATTTGAGATAAAAGTAACAAATTTAGCCACTCATGATCTATTGATGCATCCATTAAGACTTGGTGAATTAAGAATTAGAGTAAATAATGGACGAGAAACAATAAAGCTTAAAACAACACCTTTTTATAGAGTATTAGGAGATAAAGATAAACCAGCTATGCCATGGGCTGCTACACAAACTTTAAAAGACACTATGTTAAAAGCAAATGAAACAAGAACAATCGTTTATCAAACAAAACTTGATAAGGGAGATATTATTGAAGCTCAGTTTGGTTACTATTTAGTAAATCCAAAAATGATAAAAAAGCTAAGTTTAGAAAATAGTGAAGAGGCTAAAAAATTCTTTATACTAAAAACAATGTATTTTACTGCTAGATAAAATCTAAAATATTATCATCTAAACTTATTTAGGTGATAATAGATCATATCCATCTTCAACACTTTTTACTTTATTTGATATAAACAATATAAGGGCAGCATTTAATTTTGCTATATTTAATAACTCATCACTAGGATTATTTAAATTTTCCAAAGATTCTTCTATAGATATTCTATCCCAAGATTTAGTATAATTAATTCCAAAATCAATTGGATCTATTTTATGTTCTGTTATATTACCATTTTGGGCTATCCAATATTGACATTTGCTAAATATTTCAGAAGTACCCTCATTCCCTTTTACAATTACAAGTTTTTCATACCTATGGGCAAACATTTTTACATATTTTTCCATAAATGGTTTATGAAATACACCTATAAAAGCATATTTAGATAATCCTGGATTTATTAGTCTCTCAATACTATTAAGTCCAGTTCTTATACCCAACCTATTTCTTACTTCAGTTAAATCACTCATCTCCTTAAATATTTTAGTTCTATCAAAATAATATAAATTTGATGGTAAATCTATGCTATTAGATATCTCTTTAACTGTTACTCCATCTTTTGCGGGCTGTAACTCATCTCCAGTTATTACTACATTTAATTTATGTTGCTCTAACACTTTTGCAATTAAAGGAAAAAGGTATGGATTATTTCTTTTTCCATCATAAGGGTAACCTAGTTCAACAGAATTATTAATCTCTTTTCTTATAACATATTTATCAAAAGCATCAATTGTGCCAGAAAATTCCTCTGTTGTTTCAGGCTTAAGTCTCCAACCCAATAAAAAAGCACTTATTTGCTCTGGATAAACCTCTCCATTTAACATCATACTCATAGCATCGTTCATCTCTTCTTGTGATAAATCATGATTGTGTTTTGGTCCAGTACCAACAGCTTTTATAAATTTAATGAAGTTATTTTTCATAATAGATTTAATCCTTTTTTTGTTATAATTCAAACATTATTGTGATTATATAGTATAATTATAAAAAGAAGGACAGAGTTATAAAAACAAAATTAAAAAATATTGTACTTTTTAATGATTTAGATGATAAAACAATTGAGATCATTGAAAACTTTACAGTGGAAGCTAAACTAAAAAAAGACAATATAGTATTTTATGAGGGTGATGATTCAAATTATCTATACCTTTTAGCATCAGGAGTTATAAAATTATATAAAGTTTCTACAAACGATAAAGAGATTATCTTAAAATATTTTCATCCTGGCGAACTTATAGCTGAAGTTGCAAATTATGAGCATATTCCATATCCTGCAACAGCAAAAGCATTTACAGATGTAGAGATACTTAAAATTGATTTTGATAAATTAAAAAAAATAATATACTCAAATCCAGACCTAATGTTTAAAATACAATCTTCACTAATAAAAAAAATAAAGAATTTGGAAAAAGTGATATCAACACATCTTGTACTAGATGCAAAAGAGAGAATAGCTCAATATATTTATGATAATCCAAAAGATTTTTTTAATACTAAAAAAATAGAGATTGCTGAGATACTAAATATTACACCTGAAACATTATCAAGAATACTTAGAATTTTTAAAAATGAAAATTTAATCGATACGAAGTCAAAGACTATTGACAAAGAAAAGTTTGAAAGACAACTATTTTAGTTGTCTTATTCGTTTACCAAGTGGTTTTAATCAAACCACTTTAATTCATCTCTTAATTTAACAACTTCACCAACAATAATCAATGCAGGAGTTGGTAACTCTTTAGCTTTCTCTTTTATATTTTCTAAGGTTCCCACTACAACTTGTTGAGTTGCTGTAGTACCTTGAGATATAACAGCAACAGGATAGTCTTTACTTTTTCCTGCTTCCATTAGTTTTGAAGAGATTCTACCTAAATTATGAAGTCCCATTAAAAATACTAATGTTTCATCAGTATTAAATGAATTCCAATCTATTTGAGATACTGCTTTTCCTGGTGCTTCATGCCCTGTAATAACTCTAAAAGAGCTAACAATACCTCTTTGTGTTACAGGTATACCAGAGTAAGCAGGTACACTAATAGCTGATGTAATTCCAGGAACAATATCAAACTTAACATTTCTCTCTTTTAAATATAAAGCTTCTTCACCACCTCTACCAAATACAAAAGGATCTCCACCTTTTAGTCTTACTACATTTTCATACTTAAGTGATGACTGATAAATGATCTCATTAATTTCTGGTTGTTTTACTGGATGTTGACCATCTGTTTTACCAACATCTATAAACTCACAACCCTCTGGTGCCTCTTTTAAAATCAATGGATTAGCTAACCTATCAAAAATAATAACATCTGCCTCTTTAATTAATCTTAATGACTTAACTGTCATTAATTCAATATCACCTGGACCAGCTCCAACTAAATGTACTACTTTACTCATATTTTCGCCCTTTTTTTTGGAAAGATGTTGCTGGAGATTCAAGTCCTGGAGCCTCATACATAAATATACCTGACGGTTTCTCTATATTTAGTATATCTCTTGCTCTATACCACTCATCAGTATTTATAACTGTAACAATATTTGCATCATTTACAGATATATATAAAAGTGGTTTAGCTTTAGACCATCTCACATGTAAAACTTTACCTTCGAAACTAAATGCTTTTACAATTTTTAATGTTTTTGTATCAATTATTTGTACAATAGGAAACTTCTTTCCACTAAATGTAACAGCTAAGTATTTTTTATCTGGACTTAAACTTGTAAAAACTGGCATACCTGTAACTTCTATATTTTGTAAAAATTTAAAATCCATATCATATACCATAACTTTGTTATCTCCAACTGCTGGTACAAAAACTTTATCTCCACCAATTGACCAAAAACCAAAATGTGGAACTTTAAGTACCATTTTTCTACTCTCATCTAAAAATATTTTTACTTTTTTAAATGTTAATGTATCTAAATCAACTGTACCAAAATGTTGAGATGTAAAAAATCCAACTATATATTTATTGTCTTGAATCATTGCATCAAATGGAAGTTCACCAACATTTTTAAACTGTTTAAAAAGTTTAAAAACTGGCTTATCATCTTCACCACCTGTTACATCAACTAAAATAGTTATAGTATCATTATCCATTTCTGAAAAAATAAGATAATCTTTATATATTTTAATACCAACATTTTTTGAACCTGTTTTAAATTTTTTAATAGGATTTAAATCTCTATCTAAAATATCAACACTTTTATCATCATAGTTTGCTACTGCAACATAATTTTTACCAATTACAAATCCAATAGCACTTTTACTTGTTTTATATTCTGCTAATATATTCTCTTCAATTGGATTAAATTTTATAACATAACCATCACGACTAATTACATAACCATCTTTCCCATCAAATTTTACAACACCATGATTCATATTTCTCATGTTTTTCATTGTTGAATATTTTATACCATTTTCTATAACTGCTAATGATGATGATTCTCTTTCAACCACAAAATACTTCTCATAACCAAAAAGTGTTGAACTTGCAACAACTAATACTAATAATATCTTACTAAATAATTTCAATTTATACTCCAATTTCTTCATCTGTTAAATAACATGATGGATCTTCTGCCCATAGGTCACCATGAATTGCATAAGCCCTACTTCTACTACCACCATTACATATATCTAAATACTTACATGATGCACATTTACCACTAATATCTCTGGGACTTCGTCTAAGTTTTTCAACTATATCACTACTTTTACCTGCCCACACATCTTCAAAAGATGTTTCTAAATAATTTCCTATATACTCTGGAAAAAATGGATCTGGTTTAACATTTCCTTCCCAATCCATATTTCCAAGTCTATTTCCAGCACTATTTCCACCCCAAGATTTAAGCTTAGAAGTTAAGCTATCTACAAAATCTGGATACTCTTTCTCAAACTTTTTCAGTAAAAGAACAGAATCCATCTCCATATTTCCAGTAACTAAATCTATATCTTTTCCTGCTTTATAATATTCAAAAGCTTTATCTATGATATATTCAACATATTCTCTTCTTTCCTCTTTAGTGATATCGATTTTAAGATTATCAAGACCACGACCAGAATATACTAAATGAGAAATATACAGCTTATTTGCACCTAAACTTTCTACTAAGTCAAACATAGCATAAAAACTATCTTTAGTTTCTTTAGTAAGTGTAAATCTAATACCAGCATTTCCACCTGCATTTTGAATATGTTTTATACCCTCAATAGCTTTAGCATAAGAACCTTTTTGAGCTCTAAAATAATCATGAACATCTTCAATTCCATCAATACTAACGCCAATATAATTAAAAGTATCAACAATTTGCTTTGCATTGTTTTCATTAATATACATACCATTTGTAGATAGATATGTCATGATACCAGCCTTTTTCATTTCAGCAGCTATATCAAAAATATCTTTTCTAATTAATGGCTCTCCACCACTAAAAATTACAAACTTAACACCTGCACTTACCATACTTGGTATTGTTTTACAAATTTGATCAAAAGTTAAACTATCAGTTCCGTTTGCATCTGCTTTTGAATAACAATGATGACAAAGCAGATTACATCTATTTGTGAAATTCCATATCATTATAGAACCATTTAGAAGTCTCTCTTTTTTATCTTCTAAAGTTGATTTTATTAAATTTGAAAGTCTAAACATTAACTATTACCTTTATATGAAAGTATAAAATTTGTTATTAACTCTAACTCTTTTTGAGATAACTTCTCTCCAAAAGCTGGCATAACACTTCTTTTATGTCCCAACTGCTTATAAGTTGATTTAGGGCTTACTATATGTCCTTGTATTTCACTTACATCTCTTTTGTTTGCAATCTCTTGAAATGACGGTCCAAACGCTTCTGAGGTTTGATGATGACATCCCCAACAATAGGCTCTAAATACTTTTTCACCTGTTGTTAATGATTTTGATTCTGTAGAATTTGCATTGACACTTAGTGATAACAATATCACAAATAAAACTGGCTTCATTATATATTTCATATATTTTATTATCCTATATTTTTTAGGTTGTTATACTAACATATTTATAATTTATTTAAGTTGATTAATATCAACTTATATATACTTAAGTGTGAATTGTTTCAATTAAACTACTTTGTTTTATCAACTCAAAAAGAGTAGTTTTAGTAAAAAAGTCATCAATTGCACATCTTGGCTTTTCCCATTTATCATGAACTATACATTTTTGCTCAAAATCACAACTAACATCAGCTAAAACACATTTTTTATTATCAATATTATCAAAAACTATCGCTATATCTATAATTTTTATATCTTTAATATTTTTAATTATTGTAAATCCACCAAACTTACCTCTTGATGACAGAACAATCTCACTCTTTGTTAGTTTAGTCATAATTTTTGCTAAATATTTATATGGTATATTTAATTCATCTGATAATTGCTTTGAAGAGTATTTAATTGTTTTATTCTGTGCCATTAATCCTAAAATTTGAATAGCATATTTTGTAGTTGTAGTTAATTGCATCTATTAATAGTTCCTAAATTGAATTTTGATACTATCATTATTATCTTGAATATTTTCTAAATTTAATTTGTTACTAGATATTTTTATATTTCCTATATTATTTTGTGTGTCTAAAAAATTTTGCAAGAAATACTTCCCTTTATATTTTTCCTTACTTAAATCATCTAAAATAGAATTTATATCATCATCAATTAATAAATCATTATGTACTGTTGTTCTTATTTCAAAATTAAAATTTATATTTATTAAATAAGATAATGTTTCTTTGAATTTCTCAAAATTATCAACAGAAGAATATGTAATTTGTTCAAATTTATATTTTGGTGCCTTATAATCAAGGGCAATATAATCTATTAAATTTAAATCTAAAAGTTCTTTTATATGCTTAAAATTTATCCCATTTGTATCTAATTTTACTTTAAAGCCTTTATTTTTAACTTCTTTACAAAAAGATATAAGGTTATGATTTGTTGCTTCCCCTCCACTTAATACAACTGCATCTAAAAGATTTTTTCTAGTATCTAAAAACTTAAGCACATTAGCAAATGTCATTTTACCATTTTTTGCAAATACTATATCTTTGTTGTAACAATAACTACATCTCATATTACAGCCAGATAGCCAAACTATACAAGACAAATGATCTTGAAAATCAAGATGTGAAAAAGGTGTTAAATCATAAACAATTTTCTTATTCAACAAACTGACATCGTTGCTTATGTTCACCTGTTTTTCCTATGTTGAAGCTTTCTACTGGTCTATGATAACCCATCACTCGAGTATAAACTATACATTTTTGCCTTTTGTTTTTTAATAATTCCAGTTTTTTTTCTTTATTTTCCATTTTTTATCCTTTATTTTTTGATTTAACTACAATTTTGTGATGTATAAGGAATAGTTGTCTCTATCATCTTAAAATTATAATCTTCAATATTTGTCTCAGTAAATCTATCAATATAATTTTCACATGCACATATAAATGCTACTAAAATCATTTTAATACAATCATCACAATTATTTTGTGCATTTAGCACATCTAATTCTGCTTTAGTATTTATCATTGAATCCATTAATTTAGTTCCCTTAAGCTCTTCTGTAAAAACTGAAGCAGTAAAACTAATAGTTGGGCATCCTTTGTATTCATATCCTATATCTGATACAACTTCATTTTCATCAAGTAGCATATACATATCAACTTGCCCCCAATTATCTGGGTTTCGCCCTACTCCTCTAGCATTATAGTTTTCTAATTTTTTATTATTTTTAGGATTATTAAAATGTTCACGAATTTTATTGGCTTGATTTACTGATACATCAACACCCTCTTCTTTTAAACTTTTTTTATTAATTGTCATCTTTAACCCCTTCTAAAAGTTCGTCATCACACTTTGGACAAAATTCATATTCCCCAGATAGATATCCATGTTTTGGACAAACAGAAAAAAGTGGAGTAACTGTAATATATGGTAATTTATAATTTGAAATAACATTTTTTACTAACTTTCTACAAGCTTCAGTTGAACTTATCTGCTCTTTCATATAAAGATGAAGTACTGTTCCCCCTGTATATTTACACTGTAACTCATCTTGCAAGTCAAGTGCTGTAAATGGGTCTGATGTTAAGTCAACTGGAATTTGAGATGAATTTGTATAGTAAATATTATCATCCATACCTGCTTGTAAGATAGAGTCACCATATCTTTTCTTATCTTCTTTTGCAAATCTATATGTTGTACCTTCAGCAGGTGTAGCTTCAAGATTATATAAATTTCCAGTTTTCTCTTGATATTCAACCATTTTATTTCTCATATGTTCTAAAATTTCTAAAGCAAATTTTTCACCCTCATTATCACTAATATCAAATTTATCACTTGTGAAGTTTCTTATCATCTCATTTATACCATTTACACCAATTGTTGAAAAATGGTTATTAAATCCAGGTAAATATCTTGCGGTGTAAGGAAATAATCCTCTATCATACATATCCTGTATAAAAACTCTTTTTTTCTCTAAAGTTGACGAAGCATGATCCATTAACTGATCTACTCTAAGATACAATGTATCCTTATCCCCTTTATGTAAAAATCCGAGTCGTGCCATATTAATAGTTACTACACCAATACTTCCTGTCATCTCAGCCGAACCAAAAAGACCACCACCTCTTTTTAGTAATTCCCTTAAATCTAATTGTAACCGACAACACATACTTCTTACATGACCTGGTTTATATGCTTCATCATTTGGTACTAATTTACCATTTTTATCTCTTTTATATTGACTACCAATAAAATTTTGAAAATATGATGAACCTATTTTTGCAGTATTTTCAAACAATAGATCTGTATTTTCCCCATACCAATCAAAATCTTCTGTGATATTTACTGTAGGTATTGGAAAAGTAAATGGTTGTCCAGTTTTATCCCCCTCAGTCATAATCTCATAATATGCTTTATTTATAAGATTCATCTCTTTTTGAAAATTTTTATAAGTCATCTCTTCAAAACTATTACAACCTCTATTTTCTATTTCAAATAAAAGTTCCTTATCTTTAATGTCTTTTAAAAGATGTATCTGTTTTCTTGTAGGGATTTGATCTTTTAAATCTTCAGGAACAGTCCAATCTATCGTTACATTTGTAAATGGACTTTGCCCCCATCTTGCAGGTACATTTAAATTATAGATAAAACTTCTTACCGCTTTTTTTATATCTTTATATGTTAGTTTATCTTTAAATATATAAGGTGCAAGGTATGTATCAAAACTACTAAATGCTTGAGCACCAGCCCATTCACTTTGCAATATACCTAAGAAATTTGCCATTTGACCAAGTGCTTCTCTAAAATGTTTAGGTGCTTCACTTTCTACTCTACTTCTAACACCATTAAATCCCTCATCTAGTAAAACTCTAAGACTCCAACCAGCACAATAGCCAGTTAAACAATCTAAATCATGTATATGATAATCCCCATTTCTATGGGCATAACCTTCCTCTTTGTTATAAATTTTATCTAACCAATAATTTGCTATAACTTTACCTGCAGTATTATTAACTAAACCTGCATTTGAATAACCAGTGTTTGAATTTGCTTTTATTCGCCAATCACTTCCATTTATATACTCTTCTATAGTTTGTGTAGAATTTATATATGTAGTATCTTCTTCTAAGAGTTTATCTCGTTGCATTTTGTGCATATGACGATATAATAAAAATGATCTCATAACATCAAAATATCTTGCTTTATATAGTTCTTGCTCAATTAAATCTTGTATATCTTCAACTGCAGCAACTCTTTTATTTTTTATTTTTTCTAACAGATTAAAAAATATAGATGAATCATAAGTAGTATTTTCACTTTTAAAAGCTTTTTTAATTGCATCTTCTATTTTATAAGATAAATAATTTTGTGTAGTACCATCTCTTTTAAGTATTTTTTTAAGCATTTATATCTCTTTTTTTATTTTTATAAAGTATAAAATGACACTATTTAAAATTACTCATATTTTGCTTTATCTTTTAGGAGGATTTAGCTTTATATCTGTTATAATCCAATTTCAAAAATAATATCATTTTAAATACCACCTCAGAGTAGTAATAAGAATTATATCATTTTGTAAAAAATAGAAAATTGATATAGATCAATAATTTAGGAAAATATATGAAAATAATAAATAGTTTTATCTACAAAAATAAATTTATACTATCATTACTAATTGCATCTTCATTATATGCTGGAAGCTATGATAATGGTATAAATGCGTATAAAAAAGGTAGTTACAAAAAGGCGATGGATAGTTTTATCATCGCATCAAATAATGATGATAATAGAGCTATGCTTGTAATTGGTATAATGTATGCAAATGGCGATGGCATAACAAAAGATCCAGCTAAATCACTAGAGTGGTTTACAAAAGCAGCAAATGCCAATAACTCGCATGCTTTTTCGAAACTTGGAAATATATATGCATCAAAAGAAGATTATAAAAATGCTGTTAAATGGTTTAAAAAAGCTGCATTAAAAGGTGACAATAAGGCTGCGTACAATCTAGGGTACTTTTATACTGGTGGGCTTGGAGTTGCCATGGATTTAAAAGAGGCTTTTAAATGGTACACACATTCAGCAAAAGATGGAAATATTAATGCACAAATAAATTTAGGTTTTGCATATATAGGTGGTCATGGTACAAAAAAAGATTTAAAACAAGCAGCTTTTTGGATTAAAAAAGCAAAAGATACTGGTAGTTCTAAAGCAGAATTATTGTGGGATCAATTTAAACTATATGAATATGGTGAAAAAAAATGATCGATATAGTTATAACTCTAGTATTTGCAGTACCACTACTAATTTTAATGGCTTACCCTGCAATGAGAATTGTAGAATTTCTAGAAACAAAAATGAAAATAGATGAAAAACTTTATAACACTTTAACAGTAGCAATCACAATTATTTTATCATTAATATTAGGCATATTACTAAAAATTACCTAATCTAAACACTACAAATCCTTTAGATAAGGCTTTTAATCTAATTAGGACTATTTTAGTCCTAATTAATCTTTTCAATTAAGACAATTTTTATCCTATTTGAATATAATTCGAATACAGATTAACTAAAGGAATTAAAATGAGAAGATTACTAGCAACAATATTACTAACATATTTTACTGCAACTGCTGTAAATGCAAGTGAAAGATTTGGTGATTTAACCTATGAATATTTTTACGGAACTAAAAGTACAGTTTCGACAAATGTAAAAAGAGTTATTGCTAGTGATAAAAATACTTCTCCAAAAGTTTTGAAAATTTTAACTTTAGATAATGATGTAGCTGTTTGGTTAACAGCAAAAGAAAACTTAAATAAAAGTTTTTAATACTAAGACAGAGATATAGTAATATTTTATTCTCCTTTAATATTACTATATTTACTACCTTACTTTATTACAATACTTACACTATAGCCTAAATACTTTTTGGTAACTTCTTTATCATCTATTTTTAAACTTCTTGCTAATGAAGGTCTTAAAACATAACTTATCCATTGACTTTTAATAACATCACCTTTTTGAAGTTTTGGTATATTATAAATAATCTTTTTTGTACTATTAGCTTTAATATTATTATCAAATAATACTCCTGTAGCAGATGGAGGAAATACTCGATGCCCTTTGTCATCTTTAAATAACCTAGTAAATGTTGCCAAAGTATCCTCAGATGGAAGTTTATTATAATTCTTCCATATAATATTATCAGATCTTTTAACTGTAGTTTCTACATATTTTAATCTCATAGGTTGCATAATTATATCATGTCCCATTTTATTTTTTATTGTTAATTCTACAGAGTTATCCTCTAATTGTTTTAGTTTCAATGTGACAGCTTTTTTTACCATATCATCATTTCTTATCCCTAAAAATTCATGTGACGCGTATTGAGTTCTACCCTTTACATTTTTCTTTGTAGGTCCACCATTTTCTTTTGGCATATGACATTTTATACAGTCACTTGTTTTATCAAATTCATCATAACCATTGCATATCTCTACTTTATGTTTATTGTATTTTTTACCATGACATCCCATACAAACTTGAGAATTTTTATATATCTCATTTGAACTTTGTTCATGCTCATTGCTATCTCTAACATTTTTTAAGTTTCCAAAAAAAGTTGGTTTTTTTTCACCTTTGTAGCTATAAAAATTTATATTTCTATGTTTTGTTTCTAATACTTTAGTGATTTGATGGCAATAAAAACACGATACACCATCTTGCTCTTCCTTAATATTTGAATTAGGTTGCTCCTTACCTGTCATCAATGCTCTAAGGTTTTTTGCCCCTGGTGTATGACAAATTGCACAATCATATTTTTCTGGAGTTGTTAAATTTTTTATTTTTCTATGAAACTCGTCACTAAAAAGTGATGATTTATGATGCATAGAATTTTTATGTTCATAATGTATCATATCATGACACTCTGCACAACTTTTAGTATCTAAATATTTAGCCTGCATTAATGTAGACACTAAAAGTAATGTTGTAAATATAATAATTTTATGAATCAAATTCTTCGAATGTGTCATAATTTTTCCTTATAAATTAAAATTAGGTATAAAAAAAGGCAAAAAGCAAAAAGCTTTTTGCCAGTTTTTAAATCAGATACTATTAAGCACCTGGTATAGTTTGTCTATGCTCAATTGAGTAAGTAAATGTAGGAGTTGTTAATCCTGTAATATACTTAACAAATTTACCAGTTTTAGCTTCATAGATACCAATTCTACCTGTATTCCACTCAGAAATCATAGTCCAATTACCGTGATTTGCTGGCTCTGCATGTAAAATTCTAGGAACTAAATCAGAATGAGGAACATCCCAAGACTCAATAATTGTACCATCAGATTTAGTTAAAGTACCTTTATCTTTACCAACAGTAATAATTCTACCAACTTCTAAATGTTGTTTGTCTATTAAGTGAACTGTATTCCAGTTTGCAGATCCACCAAGAACATTATCTGCCCAAATATAAGGTGTATGCTCAGAAGTACCAACAAATAGTCCTCCACCAGCAACTGGTATATGTCTTACAACATCCCAGTTGTTGTCCCATACTGTTACTTGACCAACATTCATATTAACTGTAGCATGTAATTGACCATACTGTTCGTTATACCAAGATGAACCTTGACCTGGATGTGGTTTAGAACCTGTACCTGTATAAACTTTAGCAGCTAAAGTTTTTGTTTTGAAATCTACAATACCAACAACATCACTACCTTGAGAAGCAATCATATAATATCTACCAATCTCTTTACCTTCATTTAAGAAAGCATCATGAAGAATGTTACCAATATTTGGAATATCTCCAACTACTGGGAAACCTGGTTTAGAGTAATCTACAATATAAACATGACCAGCATCTTTAAGTGCAAATGCAAAGTAAGGACCATATGGTGTATCTGCAATAGAAGCAACTCTTGAAGACTCAATGTTACCTTCGTTGTTAATTACAGAAGATGTAGGATAAACTTTTAACGGCTCAAGAGTCATCGCATCAAATAACATAGCTCCACCTGGCTCGTAGTTACCAGCCATAACATATTTACCATCTGGAGAAACAGCTAGACCTCTTGAAGATGTACCAACTCTAACTTCAGCAATTTTTTGCTGACCATCAGACATTAAATCAAACATAGTTAATAAACCATCTCTAGAGATAGAGTATGCATATCTTGGCATTCTTTTGTTTGTTACTGTAACATGCACAGCAAATCCAGCAGGATGTGTAGAAAGTTTAGTACCTTTTGTACCATCTAAAAATGTTACTTTTGAAGCATCTCTTTCTGTTACAAAACAAATATCAGTTACTTTATCTACTTCGTTAGATTTTGGGAACTGTTTGAATAGTTTCATTCTATCATTAATCTTAACCCATTTTGCTTTTAAGTTTGCAAGTGTAAGAACCATTGGTTGCTTACCTGTAAAGTTTTTAAGATATTTAACCATTGCATCTGCATCAGTTTGAGAAAACTCATGACCAATAGATTCACCTTTTTTAAATGGAACCATAGCTGTACCAGCTTTACCATTTAAGATAACTGAAGCAAGTTCTTGATCATTTTTATTTCTTAAAACATCTGGTCTTAAATCTGAACCAACACCACCTTGATGAGCTGGACCATGACAACCTTGACAATCTTTTTCAAAAACCGCATCTGCATCAAATGCTGCTGCACCTGTAGCCATTAAAGTTGCTGCTGCAACCGTACTTAATACTAATTTGTTTAATTTCATATTTTCTCCTTATTTAAGTTAAACTTAACCATAATTATTACATATAATATTTATGATATCATTGATTTATATCAAGTTTTTAGTGTAAATATTAAATTTACACTAAAACTTTTTATTAATCTTCTGCTTCGTTTTCTAATCTCTCTTTTTCTTGTTTATAAATCCAAAACATTGGAAGTATAATCACAGTGTGAAGAAAAAGTGTTAATCCTAATGGATATTGATTTAATATTGCAAAAAAACCAATATTCATATCTGTAGCTATCTCAAACATAATTCGTCTCCTTATTTAACATGCATTGGATTTTTACCTGTTGAAAGTAAATCTTTCAGCAAGTAAACAAAACCAACTAAAGTAACAACACCCATCACAAGTCTCCAACCTAAACCTTGAACAAACCATAGTGCATCTTGAGATACAAAGAATGCTTCCCAAGTTGCTCCCATCATAGCTCTTTCAACAAGAACTTGTCCATAACCAGAGACTGTAAGTGCAACCGTCATACCAAATACACCTAAGTTAATAAGTATAATTGCCATTTTACCATCAAATGTCATTTTCATTTGCTTAACACTATTAGTTCCTTGTACAGCTATGTAAAAGATACCAATTAATATAGTAGCATAAGCTCCAAAAAATGATAAGTGACCATGAGCTGATGTAAACTGTGTACCATGAGTATAAATATTTACTTGTGGTAGCGTATGGAAAAATCCCCATATTCCTGCACCCAAGAAGTTACCAAATGCATTTGAAAAGAACCATGCAAGAGCAGGTGTATTCATGATAGGATTTCTACCTTCACCTTCACCTTTAGCAACACCTGATTGTTTACCCCAATCATAAGTAACATGGATAAACATAGCAACTAATGGAAGTGGTTCTAGCGCACTAAATAAAGCACCAATTTCCCACCAATACTCAGGAGTACCGATCCAGAAATAATGATGTCCAAGTCCAAGAATACCAGACCCAAATAGCATTGCTACTTCTATCCATAACCACATCTCAACAATTTGTCTATTTGCACCAATGATTCTAATTAAACCAAATGCAGCAAAAACACCAACAAGAACTTCCCATGTAGCTTCAACCCATAAGTGGATTACCCACCACCACCAAAATTGATCCATAGAGATATTGTCAGTATAACCCATACCACAAAGATATAGACCAACAAGTGCAATCATATCAGCCATAAGAACAGTAACAATACCAGTTCTTTCACCTTTAATTGCAGTTAAAAATACATGTAGTAAAAATCCAACTAAAACAACAGCTATACCAATATCAGCCCATCTTGGAGCTTCAATATATTCTCTACCTTCATTAATAAACCAAATAGTCATTTGATTTGCAGGTCCAATTTGAACAAGTATATATACTAGAACAACAACAGTAACTGCAGCTGTTAATACAAAAAATCCTAATTTAGCCCATTTTACACCAACAACTTCTATACCAGTTTCTTCAGGAAGTAGCCAGTAAGCAGCTCCAACCATAGCATATACCATCCATACAACTAGTGCATTAATATGTACCATTCTTGCAACTGAAAAGTCAAAAATTTCAAAAAGAAAACTTGGATATAAAAACTGAACAGCAGCTATTAATCCCATTAATAATTGAGCACCGAACAATACCATTGCAACTGTAAAATACCATGTTGCTAATTGTTGTCCTTCCCATTTTAAAGTACTACCTATTGCCATTAGTTACCTCCTGCTGTCTTTTCACGAAGTGTGAATTGACCGTTTGCATCGCCCATTTTACCAAAGTTTCTTGGGAAACCATTAGTATCAATTGAACTCATATGCTTTAAAAATGCCACTAAACCTTTAGCTTCTTCAGCTGTAATATTTAGATTTGGCATCATTCTTTCATGTGTAGGATACTGTGAAGGATGCATTAAGAATTCAGCTATTGCTTCCTCTTTTGTATCTTTTCCAGTCATACCTAAATAAGGTCCATTTGGTCCCCAAGCAGGATCTAACCATGATTTTGTTAAATCTGGAGCATAATAAGCACCATTTCCAAGTAATGTATGACAATTCATACAGTTCTTAGCTTGACTTCCTAGTTTTCCTAAGTTTAACAATGCTGCAGCTTCCTCTTCACTCCAGTCATCTCTACCAAAGAATTTCTCTTTAGCACCAATTACTGGTACCTCATGACCTCTTTTTTCACTCATTTCATAAGTGATTTTATAGTTAATAACAGTTGGTCCTGGAACCCTTTTTGCTATACCATTTTTTAGATCCTCATCATTACCCATTGAAATCTGAGCAAGAGTATCAAACGAAAGCCAGATAAGTAATATCGATGCAAAACCAGTAACCCATGCTGCTGATCTAGCCCAAAAACGGTTATCCGTCCATACTGAAACAGTTCTTTTAGACATATTTCCCCCTTATTTTTATTTTATTGTTCATATCTTTCTTCTGACCGAAGATTTAGATAATACCAAAGATGTGGAAGCATTAAGTACCCCACCATTGCAAGCATTAATGCTTTGACTGTAAATCCGTCATTACCTAAAGCACCTGCCACATAATACAAACAGTACGTTTGAAGTCCCCAAAAAACATATGCTAAAGGCATATATACACTTTTTAGTAACTTCATTTTTACCAGCGTATAAATCGCTACATAAAATAGTCCAAATAATAGAACAGCAGAAGAAGATAAAAATATCGGCAAGAATTGGTCAATTGGTATCTCAGGGAGATTTAGAAAAGGCGCATCCAATACAATCATTATTTTAATCCTTTGTTTTTATATATGAAACTATGTTGTATTTTATCTGTTTTTATGAAAAGATAAATTGACCTTAATCAATAAACTTAATAAAATTTATAATTTATATCTTTAAGTTTTTACTAAGAAAACCTAATATTACTCTAATAAAAAATTATTTTTACTATAACTCTTTAGATTTTTCTACACAAGATTTTAGTGATGTATTATCAGAAATAATTGGTTTTATATAATTTGGAAAATATTTTGCTGTTGTTTTTCCTATACTTATAGCTTTATAACTTTTATCCCAATCAAAATTATCTAAAAAACACTTTATAGTTGAAGGGGACGAAAATATAATTATTGAATCTTTTGGTGGCTTTAGGTTTTGATTATTTTTTTTACAAATAGATTCATATACTATCTTTTCATCACATTGTAAAGTATCAATAAGATTAGATACAACTTTTGAACCTCTCAAATACAATACTTTTTTACCTTTAAGTTTCTCTTGTATCTCTAAAGCAAATTGATTTCCATGATTAGTAACACCTGTAAATACTAAGTTTCCATCTAATTCTTTTATAATATTTGCTGTCATTGGAGCAATTGCATAAGATGGAATAGTTTTCCAGTTTTCATTGTGATATTCAAGTGAATAAAGAGCATTTTTAGATGTAAAAATCAAAGCATCATAAGAACTGAAATCTATATATTGTTTTATATAATTTATTTTAAATACAGGTAAATTTATAGCACCATCAATCTTTTTATCACTTAATATATAAATAGCCATTTTACTCTTTCTCATCTCTTAATTTTCTTGATAAAAACAATGCAACAGATAAACAAAGAATAGTAAAAGTATATAAAACTTCATAAGAAGTAATACTTAATAAAATCCCTCCAAATATTGAGAAAAACATACCAAAAGAAACTATATTTGTTTGTAATGCACTATATACTGCTCTTTTATCTTCTGGAGCAAGTATTAACAATAAATTTCCAGAAGCGATACGATTACCATCCATAGCAGTTCCAACTAAAAAGAATAAAAACATATAGCCATATAATGATGTATTTATAAATGCTAAAAATATAGCAAATATAGTTGTAGCTATGGTTATTTGTGCTATTAATCTATTTTTGCCATTTGAACTAAGCTTTGCCCATAAAATATTACTAAGCATCGCTCCAACCATTTGTGAGGTTATAAGAAGTCCTATAGCAGTACCATCTAAATCTATTTTATCACTTGCATCTACAATTATAAATGGTAATGCAAATAGGTATGAATAAGCTAATAAAAAAGTATAAACTTGAACTTTCAGTTGTCCATCAGACTGTAATGTTGCATAAGCATTTTTCAAAAACAGTTTAAATGATTTCTCTTTTACTGCAACTTTCTCTTTAATTGGTTCAGCAACAGTTCCAATAGCTAAATACCCAAATCCCATAATAAAAGCAGATGCTACAAACAATATACCAAAACTAAAAGGTGCCTCATATATACCTAAAATATATCCAGCAACTGCACCACTTAAAATTGCCCCTGCTCCAGAAAAAAACTGTCTAATTGACATAGTTTTTCCACGAAATTTATGTGTAAAAAGCTTAGCAATAATTTCTCTAAAATAGATAGCACCAAAACCAGCAGAAAATGAAAATATAAAAAGACCAATACCAATACACCATAAAGTTAAAGTTTGATTTGTTTCACCAAAAAGTAAAATAGCAATACCTATAAAAAGCCAAGAGAAAAATCTTGTGATTAAAACTCTTCTAAAGTATGGCATCATTTTAGGATAACTTTGAGCATGAAAAGCAGCATAAAGCTGAACTAAAATAGCTCCACCTCTAAGTAATGATGAGAAGAAACCTATTAAAATAGCTCCACCACCAAAATGGCTTATAATAAGCGGTAAAATAGTATGTGGCTCTGCTATAGTTGTACCAATAGTTAAGAAAAAGCCATGCAACACATTACGATTATGATCTGATTTTAAATCTTGAGGTTTAGACAATATACTACCTTGAAATATTTTTGCCATTATATCACTTTAAATTTAAAGCAAAATTTATGTAGAATAACAATATGAATTTAGATAAAATAAGAGATGAGCGAGCCAAATGGCTAGAGTGGAAAAATATTATTCCAATGAGAGATGCTCTAAAAAATATACAAAAAATAGATACTAATGATTTAGATATAACTTTAAATGATTGGGTAAGTGTTGGAAATAGTAAGAATATAACTTCAAAAGAGTTAGAGATGCTTGAAACTAACGCAAAAGCATTGATACCTTGGAGAAAAGGTCCATTTTCATTATGTGGACTAGATATAGATAGTGAATGGCAATCAAACCTAAAATATAATCTTTTAAAAAAACATTTTAATATAGAAGATAAAATAGTAGCAGATGTTGGGTGCAACAATGGATACTATATGTTTCGTATGCTTAAAGAGAAACCAAAAAGAGTAGTTGGTTTTGATCCATCTGCTATATTTAAAACACAATTTGATCTAGTTAATCATTTTGTAAAAAGTGATATAAAATATGAACTTTTAGGGGTTGAACATCTTGAATTTTATGAACATAAATTTGATATGATTTTTATGCTAGGTGTTTTATATCATAGAAGTGATCCAATTGCCTCTTTAAAGTCACTAAATCGTGCTTTAAATAAAAATGGAGAAATTATAGTCGATAGTTTTATGATTGATGGGGAAGATGAAGTTGCACTTTGTCCAGAGTCAAGATATGCTATGATACCAAATGTATATTTTTTACCAACTGTGAACTGTTTTAAAAACTGGCTAAAAAGAGCTGGATTTACAGATATAGAACTGTTAGAGATTACAACAACGGATGAGAAAGAACAACGCGTAACACCTTGGACTTTTGGTATGAGTTTAGATGACTTTAGAGATCCAAATGATCCTACAAAAACAATAGAGGGTTATCCATCACCAAAACGAGCATACTTCAAGGCAAAGAAAAAATAGATGAATTATGATGCTATTGTTGTAGGTTCTGGAGCAGCTGGATTAATATCTGCAATTACTATTGCACAAAAAGATGAGAATAAAAAAGTACTACTTATTGAACAACTTCCCCGTCTAGCTTCAAAATTAAAAGCAACAGGTGGAGGTAGATGTAACTTAAGCAATACATTGCCCAATGAACAATTTATCTCATCATTTGGAAGAAACAGCAGATTTATAACAAATGCTATAAACAGTTTTAACCATCAAGACCTTATAGGTTTTTTTAAAAGTATCGGTGTAGAAACCCATATACCTGATGGATTTAGAATATTTCCTACCACGCATAAGTCAGACACGATTATAGAAGCACTTTCAAATGAACTAATTAAACTAAATATACAGATTGAATTAAACACAAAACTATCAGATATATTAATTTCAAACAATGAAGTAGTAGGTATAAAAACACAAAATAATATTTATAATTGTAAAAATCTAATTTTAGCAACTGGCGGATTAGGTTATCCAAAACTTGGAGCTACAGGTGAAGCATTTGATATAGTTAAAAATTTAGGACATACTATAACAAACCTGTATCCAGCTATGATGCCATTATATGTAAAAGAAGATTGGGTAGCTTCTTGTACAGCTGACACTATTTCAAAAGTAACTATTAAAGTAAATCTTCCTAAAGTAAAAAAACTTAAAAAACTAAAAGCGATAGGTGATATAATATTTACAAAAAAAGGGATAAGAGGTCCCGTTGTATTGGATTTTGCAAGAGAGATAACCCCTTTTTTAGATGAAATTCCTGAAGTTCCTATTTTAATAAATCTTACAAAAAATATGAATGAAAATGATATAATTATTCATATAAAAAAAGAGGTAATGAGTAATCCAAATAAAAATATTTTAGAGATAATATCATCTATTTTACCACTATCAGTTTCAGAGGCACTATGTAAAAGTATCGGTATAGATCCAAATAGTTCATATAAAAATATTGATGGGATAAAAAAAGATAAACTTCATAAAATATTAGCTTGGACACCATTAAATGTAATAGGTCATGATGGATTTAATAACGCTATGATCACAAGAGGTGGGATATCATTAAAAGAGATAGACCCAAATACAATGCAAAGTAAAATTATAGATGGATTATATTTTGTTGGAGAGATAGTTGATATAGATGGTCCATGTGGAGGATACAATCTTCAATGGGCTTTTAGTAGTGGTTATTTGGCTGGTAAATTGTTGTAATCATCTTTTAAAGATGAAATGTGTATAATCGCGAAATATAAATAAAGAGAAGAGAAAAGGAATTTAAATGGGACTAGGCGTAGGTATAGTAGGACTTCCAAATATAGGCAAATCAACAACTTTCAATGCTTTAACAAAAGCACAAAATGCGGAGGCTCAAAACTATCCGTTTTGTACAATAGAACCAAATAAAG